>CANRGB010000089.1 GCA_947630005.1 uncultured Lachnospiraceae bacterium | reverse complement strand
AATCCATTGATTGCAACTTTTACTGCCATGATTTCAATTCCTCCTAAAAGTAGTTTACTGCAAGCTGTCGAAAATCCCTTGTTAAGAATTTCCCAACTTGTTCATATTCTACCGAATTTATCCGGAAAATTCAAGTGCAAATTTACACATAACGTAATTTTTCATAGACTTTTTTTGTTCAGACGCCTATAATGGGGAAAAACCGGCGGATTTTCCCCCGGGCACGGTTCTTTGCCGTTTTATTTTTGAGGTTTTTATGTTTGTTTTTGTGTTTATTTTTAATTTTGAGGTGTATTTATATGAACATACTTTATGACTATCATCTTCATTCAGATTTTTCAGGAGACTGTGAAACGCCGGTGGAGCTGATGGCAGAGCGCGCGGCCGCGCTTGGCCTGCGCGGAATCTGCTTCACGGAACACCTGGATCTGGATGCTCCCGTGATCGAAAATATTGATTTTACTTTCGATCCCGGTCTTTATTTTAGAAAAATGCAGAATTTGAAAGAATCCTTTCAGGGAAAACTGGAGATACGAGTCGGCGCGGAACTCGGCATGCAGCCGCACACGCTGGCCGCGGCGGACGAATTTGCCGCACGATGGCCGTTCGACTTCGTGATCGCCTCGCAGCACTACGTCAACGGCCAGGATCCCTACTACCCTTCCTACTTTGAAGGAAGAGACGAACGCCGGTGCTACGAGGAATTTTTTGAAGTGCAGTACAATCTGATGCGCCGGCTTTCCCGCTGGAACACGCTCGGCCACATGGACTACATCGTGCGGTACGGTCCCGCGCAGAATGCGGACTATTCCTTTGAAGCCTACGCGGATTACATTGACCCGATCCTGCGGTATCTGATCGAAAGCGGAAAATGCCTGGAGGTCAACACCGGCGGCTTCAAATACGGACTGGGACAGCCGAACCCCGCCGCGGACGTCCTTGCGCGCTATCGGGAGCTTGGCGGCGAACTGATCACCGTCGGCTCGGACGCGCACACTCCGGAATATCTCGCGTATGATTTTGACCGGGCCGCGGCGCTTCTTGCGCAGCTTGGATTCCGCTATTACGCGGTGTTCCGGGATGGAACGGCGTGCATGGTTCCGCTGGAAATTTAGACGACAGCCGATCCCCCGAAAAAACAGAAGAAAACTTAAAAAGGAGACACCGCTTATCTGGCGGCATCTCCAATCTGTCTGTACGCGCGGAACGCGTCGTCGATATGGTACTGTTCCGAGCGCGGCTCCGCCGGAAAACCCGCGGTCACGAGGATGTATTCTCTCCCGTTTACCTCCGCGAAGCTCGCAAGGCAGCGGCCCGCGTTGTCCGTGTATCCGGTCTTCCCCCCTAATATCTGTCCGCCGGGCAGGCTGGGATCCTCAATCGCGCTGAACATGCTCCCGTGAAACGTAAATCCGTCCGGATGGACATTTGACGCCGGCACCGTGTAGGACTTGCTTGTTATGATCTTGTAAAAGGTTTTGTTTTTCAGCGCCGCGTTAAGCAGGCGTGCGATATCCTCCGCCGTCGCGTACTGATCCGGATCGTGAAGTCCTGTCGAATTGCAGTAATGGCTGCCGGAGAGTCCGAGTTTCTCCGCCTTTTCATTCATCAGCCCGACAAAAGCTTCCTCCGAACCGGAACACTGCAGCGCGAGCTCCCGGCAGCACTCCGCGCCGGACGGCAGGATAGCCCCGTACATCAGATCGATGATCCGCGCTTCCTCCCCCGGTTCAAAACCCGCGCGGGAAGCGTCCCTGTCGTAGAGCTCCTGAAAATAATCGTAGGAGAGCGTCACCGTTTTTTTCAGATCCCTCAGATTTTCCAGCGCGGTCAGCACTGTCATGATCTTCACAAGGGAGGCCGGATAGATCCGCTCGCTTCCTTTCTTCGACGCGAGGATCTCTCCGCTGCCGCGGTCCAGAAGAACCGCGTACGGACTGTCCAGCTGCTCCAGATCGACCGTGACATCGGGCGCCGCGCTCTGCCTGTTCGCGCGGTACAAAAGCAGCGTCCCTCCAAAACAGGCGATGATCAGCAGAAGAAGAAAGACCGGAAGCAGCCGCCTCAGCCGCTCATTTCTGCGCCGTCTTCTCGCGCGGTAAGAAGAACCGGATTCCGGCCTTCTGCGCTCTTTGCTCTGTCCTTTTGTTCTCCCGCGGCTCCCGCCCGAATCCTCCGGTCTTCTTCGGGCCCCGTTCGGACTTTCCGCTCTTCCCCGGCTTCCGTCCGGGCTTCCCGGCCTCCTGCGCGCCGCTTCTGTCTGTATGCCGGCCCTTCTCGGCGTACCCGTTCCCACCGAACTTCTCCGTCTTTTCTGCTCCATAAAATTCTCATCCTTATCACTGATTTTACTGTTATTCTTTTATCATTATCTTCCGCAGCGCGTTTTTTCTCCTCCGCGCCTTTTTTTCGTCCGGACAACAGACAACAGTCTCCGTCCGACAATCGGAGGCTTCATCTTCCACCCGATTATACAGAACAGAGACTGTCCTTTTGTTAATAAAATGTTACAATTTTCTTAATTCAAATCTGCATTCCATCTCTGCGGCTGTTAACTAAATGGGCTCACCGGATCGTCCCGCCGCCCAGCACATATCCGCCATCGTAAAACACGACGGCCTGTCCCGGCGTGACGGCGCGCACAGGCTCCTCAAACACCACCTCCGCGAGATCGTCCTCCAGACGCCGCACCACAGCCCTGGCGCCCGGATGATTGTAGCGGATCCTGGCCGTGACCTCCAGTTCGCCGTCAAGACCGGAGATCCCCATAAAATTGAGGCGGTCGCAGAGCAGACGGTCCGAAAACACCTCCGCGCTGTCCCCGACTACGACCTCGTTCGTATCCGGACGGATCTCTGTCACAAACACCGGCCTGCCCATCGAGAGCCCCAGCCCCTTGCGCTGACCGACCGTATAATGTGTGATGCCTTTATGGCGGCCGACCACCGTGCCGTCTGTCGTGACGAAATTTCCTTCCGGAACCTCCCTGCCGCTGTTCCTGCTGATAAACCCGGCGTAATCGCCGTCCGGTACAAAACAGATCTCCATGCTGTCGGGCTTGTGCGCGACCTGGAGGCCGATTTTTTCCGCGATCTGCCGGATCTCCTCCTTCGTATACGCGCCGACCGGCATCAGCGTGTGCCGCAGCTGTTCCTGCGTCAGATTGTAGAGAGCGTATGTCTGATCCTTCGCCGCCGTCTTTGAGTTCCTGACCGCATACCGGCCGTTCGGAAGCCGCGTGATCCGGGCGTAATGCCCGGTCGCGATATAATCCGCCCCGATCTCCAGGCTGCGCTGCAGCAAAGATTCCCACTTGACATAACGGTTGCAGGCGATGCAGGGATTCGGCGTCCTCCCCGCCAGATATTCCTCCATGAAATAATCGATGACCCGCTCCTGAAATTCTCTCCGGAAATTCATCACATAATACGGAATTCCGAGCACGGAGGCCACGCGCCGGGCATCCTCCACGGCGTCCAGCCCGCAGCACCCGCCGTTCGCCTCCTGGACCTCGCGCGCCTCGTCCTGCCAGATCTGCATCGTGACGCCGATCACCTCATAGCCGGCTTCCTTCAGCAGGTACGCGGCCACCGAGGAATCCACTCCGCCGGACATTCCCACCACAACACGTTTTTTCTCCATACTGTAACCTCTCCTGTCCGGTATTCATGATTTTCCCGCAGGTCCTGACGCGGGACTCCATCCTGTCTCAGCAGGCGGCCTCAAATTTTAATATTCCTCTGTCTCGTCCTCTTCGCCCTCATGAATGTCAGACTTCGGCTTCTTAAGTCCTTCGATCTCAATCCCGTGCTTCTGCGCATAGTCCCAGAGAGCCGCATGGATCGCTTCCTCAGCGAGCAGAGAACAGTGCACCTTCACCGGCGGAAGTCCGTCCAGAGCCTCCATCACCGCCTTGTTCGTGACCTGAAGCGCCTCCTGGATATTCTTTCCTTTTACGAGCTCGGTTGCCATGCTGCTTGTCGCGACAGCGGCGCCGCAGCCGAACGTCTTGAACTTCACATCCTGGATGATGCCGTTGTCGTCGATGTCAAGATACATGCGCATGATGTCTCCGCACTTCGCGTTGCCGACCGTGCCGACTCCGCTTGCGTTCTCAATCTCTCCCATATTTCTCGGGTTCTGAAAATGATCCATAACTTTTTCTGAATACATAGTGCTTAACCTCCAAACAAGTTCTTTCTAAAATAATTTAATTTCAATTCTTTCCGGATTTTTTTATAAAGTCCTCATAGAGCGGAGACATGCCGCGCAGCCGTTCCACGATTCCCTTGATCTTTTCGATCGTAAAGTCGAGATCTTCCTTCGTCGTATCCGCGCCGAGCGTCAGACGCAGCGAGCCGTGCGCGATCTCATGCGGCAGCCCGATTGCGAGCAGCACATGGGACGGATCAAGCGAGCCCGATGTACAGGCGGAACCGCTCGAACCGCAGATGCCTTCCATATCGAGCATGATCAGCAGAGATTCTCCCTCGATAAACTGGAAGCTGAAGTTCGCGTTGTTCGGAAGACGCCTCGTGCGGTCTCCGTTCAGTCTCGTATACGGGATCTCCTTCAGGATCCGGTCGATCAGATAATCGCGCAGCTGCGCTTCCTTCGCGGTGCGCTCCTGCATCGTCGCGGCGGCCTCCTCGGCGGCCTTTCCATATCCCACGATACCTGGCACATTCTCGGTGCCCGCGCGGCGCTTCCGCTCCTGCGCTCCGCCGTGGATGAACGAACGGATCTTCACGCCCTTGCGGATATATAAAAATCCGATTCCTTTAGGTCCGTTGATCTTATGCGCGCTGGAACTCAGCATGTCAATGTGCAGCTCATCCACATTGATCGGCACCTGCCCGAACGCCTGCACCGCGTCCGTGTGGAACAGAATCCCGTGCTCATGGGCGATCTCCCCGATCTCTTTGATCGGCTGAATCGTTCCGATCTCATTGTTCGCGAACATGACCGAGATCAGGATCGTATCCGGCCGGATCGCCTTTTTCAGCTCATCCAGCTTGATAACGCCGTTCTCATCGACGTCGATATAGCTCACCTCGTACCCGCGCTGCTTCTCAAGGTACTCGCAGGTATGAAGGATCGCGTGGTGCTCGATCTTTGAGGTGATGATATGTTTTCCCTTATTCGCGTAGGCTTCCGCCGTCGCCTTCAGGGCCCAGTTGTCCGATTCGGATCCTCCTGCCGTAAAATAGATCTCATTCTCAGCCGCGCCGAGAACCTTCGCGATCGCTGCCCGGCCCTGACTGATCGCCTCTTTGCTTTTCGCGCCGATGCTGTAGATACTCGAAGCGTTCCCGTAATTCTCCGAAAAATACGGCAGCATTGCCTCCAGCACAGTCGGCGACGTCTTCGTCGTGGCCGCATTGTCAAGATAAATCAACTTTCCCATAATGCTTTGTCTCCTTTATGTTAATGATGCCGGGGCCAAAAGATATTCTGACCCCATGATGCCCCGGACCGCTCTGCATCCCGTGCTCCCGCAATCCAAAACACATCAAATCCGCACATTTTCCGCGGACGAAAGTCCGTCAGCCTGAACAGCTCTTCCGGCTGAAATCGACATTCCCCGCACCTTTGCACTTTTCGTGCGCCTTTCTGCTCTCCTCGACAAGCTGCGCCAGCATCATCTCATCAACCGTCCGCGCGATGCTCTCATTGATCTTCTGCCAGACGTATTTCGTCACGCACAGATCCGACCCCTGGCAGCCCTCCTCCGACTGCGCGGAGCACTCCACCGCCTCAAGATTGCCTTCAAGCGCGCGCAGGATATCTCCCACCGAGATTGTATCGGCAGGCTTTGCCAGACGGTAGCCCCCCTGGGCGCCGCGTATGCTCACGACAAGCCCCGCCTTCCGGAGCTTCGCGACAAGCTGCTCAAGATAGCTTTCCGATATATTCTGTCTCGCCGCGATACTGGCGATCGAAACTGCCTCATCCTCGCTGTACTGCGCCAGATCGATCAAAGCGCGCAGCCCGTATCTCCCTTTCGTGGATAGTTTCATGAAGCCCCCTTTCGGCTGCAGCAGATTTCACAAACGGTCTTTTTTGCTGCCGCGGATTATTTCCCACTGTTTTACTCGGATTTCCTGACCATCATAGCACCCCGCAGGGAATATGTCAAGAGGAAAGGTGAGTGTTTTACTCGGAATTTTATTCTGAAACGCGCAAAATCATTCCGCTCCTGCCGCTGCCGGGACGGCCGCCAAAAAAACGGAAACTTCACGCAGTTCCCCGGCATACCTTTCCGGTATTTTTCATAAAAATAAAGTAACTTTTTCCGCAGGAGCCGCATATGACTCAAAAACAGTTTTTGCTGAGAGGAACTTTTCTTCTGACGGCGGCCGGAGCCGCCACGAGGATTCTGGGATTTTTTTACCGGATCTTTCTGTCCCGCACGATCGGCGCGGAAGGGATCGGGATATTTCACCTGACAATGCCGGTTTACGCTTTCTGCATGGCGGCCGCTTCAGGCGGCATTCAGACTGCCATTTCAAGATACTGCGCTGAAAACTTCGCCCGAAACAACAAAAAAGGAGCGGACCGGATCCTTCTCGCGGGACTTTGCGTATCGCTCCTGCTGTCCGCCCTGACCGCCTCTCTTGTATACCGGAACGCGGATCGGATCGCGGAGGTCTTTCTCGCGGAGGCGCGCTGCGCCGCTCTGCTGCGCATCTTGGCGTTCTCGCTTCCGTTTTCCGTCATACATACCTGCCTCGGCGGCTACTTTATCGGAAAAAAGCAGGTGAAGATTCCGGCATCCGCACAGATCATCGAACAGCTCTTCCGCATCGGCTTCGTATTTTTCTTTTACCGGATCACGGCCAAAAACGGCCGCCCGTTGTCCGTCTCCGCGATGGCTCTCGGGCAGGCCGCGGGGGAACTGTGCTCGGCAGGCTACTGCACGCTCCGATGCCTGCTGCAGCGCGGGAGTATCCCGGCAGACGCGAAAGCCGTCGGAAACGGCTGTGCCGCGGTTTCGTCCGGCAGATCCTGCCCGAAAGACCTGCCCCCGAAAAAATCCTCCCGAAGTCCGAAAATCCGCGGCCTGCTTGAGGAATGCCGGAAAATCATCGTCGTCTCCGCGCCTTTAAGCGCCAACCGCATGCTGATCTGCGTCCTCCAGGGAATCGAGGCCGCCCTGCTGCCGCAGCAGCTTATGCGCTCCGGCCTTGGCTCCTCCGCAGCGCTTTCCATGTACGGGACGCTGAACGGAATGACCATGCCGCTGCTGCTCTTCCCGACCGCCATCACCGGCGCGCTCGGAACACTGCTGCTCCCGGCCGTGTCGGAGGCGCGCGTTCTTGACCGGAAACGCCAGCTCGCAAAAACCATCGAGATTTCGTTCCGCGTCAGTCTCCTGCTCGGAATCATCTGCTTTCATATATTCTGTCTGTTCGGAAACGATCTGGGAAATCTGCTGTTTGGCAGCCCGCTCGCAGGGCGTTTTATCCTGCGTCTCGCCTGGCTCTGCCCGTTCCTTTACCTGAACACAACGCTGGTCAGCGTTCTCCACGGACTCGGAAAAACTTTCGCCGTATCCCTGCAGAATTCGATCGGCTTTGCCGTGCGTCTCGCCGCGGTCGTGCTGCTCGTCCCGTCCCGCGGGATCGACGGCTATTTTCTCGGTCTGTTCGCGAGTCAGTTCCTGATCTTCGCCGCGACGCTGGTCACACTCCGCCAAAGCGCCCCGCTGCGCCTGCCCGTTTTCTCCGTGTTCGGACAGCCGCTCCTCCTCTGCGCCGCGGGCACCTGCGGGCTGCTCCTGCTGCAAAGAATCCTGCCTCTGCCGCGGAACGGCTCGTGGACCGCTCTTATGCTCCGGGCGGGAATTTACCTGGGATTTCTCGCGGTTCTCGGTCTCGGCGCCGCAGGCAGAAAGACAGGCGGGCATAAAAAACAGGAAGACGCATAAGCCGCAAAACAGGCCGGCCGGAAATCCCGGCCGACCGTACAATTTTCCTGTTTTATTTTTCCTGTCTGTCTCCCACGCGCGGACTGCCAGGCGCACTCACCGGAACACACAGAACCTTTCCGCTCCGCGGACCGCGTTCTTGCCGCCTCAGTCCTGCATCAGAACCTCTTTGCCCTGCGGACCGTTTTCGCTGCCTCAGCTTTGCGTCAGAACCTCTCCGCCCCGCGGACCGTTCCGCTGCCTCAGCCCTGCGTCAGAACCGATCTCACATGATCGATCTCTTCTCTTGTGGCTTTCGCCGCCGGCACATAATACTGCTTCGCTCTCGCGATCTGGTAAATCTCTTCCTGTGATGTCTCACACTGGTTTCTGAACTGTTTCAGCGTCTGCTTCAGCTGCATGTTCTCGGTCTGCGGGATCATCTCCCCGTAACGGACCAGTTCTCCGTTGATCGACGCAAGTGTGTCGGATACCATCGTCTTCTCATCCATGTCTTTGCCCTCCCTACTGTAAAAAGTTCATAAGCTGCTGTCTGGATTCCATTGCCGACTGCGCAGATTTCTGGAAAAACTGCCGCACTCCCGGATCCGTCGCCTGGGAAGCATACGCCTGCATCTTGCACTGTGTCGTTGAAAATCCGCCAATCAGATGACGAAGGTTCTGAAGATCAAGTTCAGATAATTCATTCATGATAAAATACCTCCTTCAAAATACTGCGTTACATCTTCAGTATTTACAGAAGGAGGTATTTTATTCATATAATTTTACTGTTTTTCTGACTTCCGCGGTTTCTTCCGTCCATGCTTTGCGGTTTCATAAGGCCCGCTGCCTGTGCCGCGCGGTCTCATGAGGCCCGCGTCCATTCCCGGCCGTTCACCGCTCTGCCGCAGTCTCACCCGGCCGCATTCTGCGTCTCTCCGAGCAGACGGCGGTAAAGCTCCTCATATTTTCTCGCGGAGCTGTCCCAGGAATAATCCGCCGCCATCGCGCGGTCGATCAGTTTATTCCACTCCCGCTTTTTTTCGTAGTAGACTTTCATCGCGTACTTGAGCGTAAAGAACATCTCATGCGCGTTGTAATTCGCGAAACTGAACCCTGTCCCGGTGCTGTCATACTCATTGTACGGAATGACCGTATCCTTCAGGCCGCCCGTCTCACGGACAATCGGAAGCGTACCGTAGCGCAGGCTCATCAGCTGCGACAGTCCGCACGGCTCAAACAGGGACGGCATCAGGAACGCGTCGCATGACGCGTAAATCTTATGTGACAAGGCTTCCGAATAAAATATGTTCGCCGAAACCTTTCCCTGGTACTTCCAGGCGAAATGGCGGAACATATTCTCGTACTTTTCTTCCCCTGTCCCGAGAACGACCAGCTGAAGATCCTGCTGGCACATCTCATCCATCATATAAGCGATCAGGTCAAACCCTTTCTGATCGGTCAGCCGGGATACGATACCTACCAGGAAAACGGAGTCATTCTGTTCAAGTCCGAGCTCTCTCTGCAGAGCGCGCTTATTTTTGATCTTCTCCTTGCGGAACGTCTTCGCGCTGTAATTTTTCTCGATCAGCGCATCCGTTTCCGGATTGTATTCATTGTAATCAATGCCGTTCACAATGCCGCTCAGGCAGTTTGACCTCGCCCGCATCAGGCCGTCCAGGCGCTCGCCGTAGAACGGGGTCTTGATCTCCTCCGCGTACGTGCTGCTGACCGTCGTGACCGCGTCCGCGTAGACGATGCCGCCCTTGAGATAATTCGCGTCTCCGTACGCCTCAAGCTTATCCGGAGCGAAATAATAGGCCGGAAGACCGGTAATGTCGCGCACGGTCTTTACGTCCCATACTCCCTGGAACTTCAGATTATGTATCGTAATGATCGATTTCATATTCCGGAAGAAATCCCCTTCATGGAATTTATCCTTGAGAAGTACCGGAATCAGGCCGGTCTGCCAGTCATGGCAGTGGATGATGTCAGGCTGAAAACCGATGACAGGAAGCGCCGAGAGCGCCGCTTTTGAAAAGAACGCGAACTTCTCAATATCCTGATAAATGTTGCCGTACGGTCTCGGCCCGGCGAAATAGTATTCATTATCGATAAAATAAAACTGGATCCCTTCATACTTCATCTCCAGAATTCCCACGTACTGAGATCTCCATGACAGATCCATATAAAAATGTGTGACATAATTGAGCTGGTTCTTCCACTTCTCGTTCATGCACAGATACTTCGGAAGGATCACTCTGACATCGAACTCATCCTTGCTGAAGTATTTTGGAAGCGATCCGGCTACATCCGCGAGCCCTCCCGTTTTGACGAACGGAACCACCTCCGATGAGACAAATAATACTTTTTTCATATGAAAACCTCCGCATAATCGTTATCTTATCACCCTTTTAACAGGATTATACCTCATTTTTTCAGATATGAAAAGTACTATTCTTCCTATTGTCAAAATAATTATGTCATTACCTGTTTTTGTATTCCAGCCGGATCTTGTCCGCAATCATCGCGATAAACTCCGAGTTTGTCGGCTTGCCTTTCCCGTTGCTGACCGTATAGCCGAACAGCGCGTCGATCGTATCCATTTTCCCGCGGCTCCAGGCGACTTCGATCGCGTGGCGTATCGCGCGCTCCACGCGGCTCGGGGTCGTCTGATGACGTTTCGCGATGGTCGGATACAGGATCTTCGTGATGGAATTCAGCATCTCCATATCCGTCACCGACATGATGATCGCGTCCCGCAGATACTGATATCCTTTGATATGCGCGGGAACCCCTACTTCATGTATGATATTTGTGACATCTGTTTCCAGATTGCGCTCCATATACTCTTTTCTGCTCTCATACGCATTGATCTTCCGGGCTCTCGACTGGCTGTGCTCCTGCCTCGCCTTCGTCCTTTTGATCTGCCGGAGCACCATGTCATTGTCAAACGGCTTTAAAATATAATAGTCCGCGCCGACCTCAAACGCGTCCTCCGTGGTTTTCTCCTGGCTGACCGCCGATATCACGATAAACGCCGGTTTTTTAATCCCCGGATCCCTGCTCACACGGTCCATCACGGCCAGACCGTCAAGCTTCGGCATAATAATATCGAGCAGCACCACATCCGGCTTTTTCTCCTGAATCACCTCTATGAGTTCTTCCCCGTTGGCCGCTTTTCCCACCACCTGCAGTTCTTCGTCGCTGCTCACAATATGATCAAGAAGTCTTACCATTCTTTCATTGTCGTCAGCGATTGCGATATTCAGCTTTTCCATCACAAACTCCTCTCCTAACACTGAAATTCCTGTATACTGTCATTCCCCGTGTCCTGTCAAAATCATATACAAAACATGCTGCGTCTATAAATGTCTGACTTTTTCAAGATTCTATTCTAGTATAGCTTATCTTTCGGCTTTCGCAATCATTTTTGTACGACAACATCCGACATTGACTTTTGACAGTAATATACTTCCCCTCGCTAACACTAACGTGATTTTTGGAGAACTGTGACGAAAAAAAACGATTTTTTTTACTTTTTAGTGTCGTTATGTGGAGTATACTGGATAAAATTTCTGTCAGGATTTTCCGTTTCCGGCGGAGTTTCCTCTCCCTTCATCATCCCAAATGCCTGTTCAAAGCAGCGCAGTTCCGTCTTTCTCAGACATCCGGCAAGCTCTTCCTCCATACCCGGCAGCAGAGCCGCGTACTCCGGGGAAAACTGTGTGCCTGCCCCTTCCAGGATCCTGGCGGACGCTTCCCGCAGGATCCCGCACAGATCCTCGTCCTCTGTCCGGCGTTCTTCTCTTTCCACGAACATTTCCGTCAGGGCGGCCGCAATCCCCACGATATCGGTTATCTGCCTGTCCGGATTATCCGCGCGGCAGTATTCCGGGGAATATCCTCCGGTCTCATCATACCAGCGGTGATGGCCAAGCGCCGTCGGGGCGTATCTCCTGGTCGATCTGCAGGAGTTCAGAAGCCTCGCTCCCGCGCCGGTGTGAAACTCATACAGGATCTTCTCCTCCTCCAGCCAGGATCTGCCCGAAAGTGCCGGAAGATTGTCGGTCAGCATCCGCCCGACGTCATGCAGGATTCCGCTCTCCCAGGCAAACTGCAGCAGTTCCTCCTTCCGCGCGCATACCGACTGCGCGTCCGGCAGATCCAGAACTCCCGCCAGGGATTCCGGAATCTTTTCAGCCGCGCGCCGCGCGATCATGCGCGAGACTTCGCCTGTCATGCGCAGATATGCGTAAATCTCCGGATTCCTGACGATCACGAGCTGAAGCAGGAAATCCTTCATCTGGATGCCGTCGGGATACTCCACAAACGCGCGCGTCCCTTCCAGCAGATACCGGACCAGTCTCCCGTTCAGCCCGTTGTTCGGCATCTTTCTGACATACTTCACCATCTGGCTGTACATAAAGCTCATGATATCCTTTTTGCCCTGCAGAAGCGTCTCGTCTTTTACCAGATAGCTTCCGTAAAACGCCGGAAGGTAGGTATTCCCGAAAATCCCCTGTTCGGAAAAATCTTCCCAGTCCTGATCCATATACAGCTCTTCCATCCGCTTCAGAAGCTGCGGCAGCGTGCAGATCCCGCAGTGATACTGGGCCATTTCGTACTCGAGCACCCAGCGGATGTGCGGACGGGTTCCTTTTTTTCTGCTGTTTTCCATCTGCCTTTTCCAGACAAATTCCGCCGATTCCATGACCTCCCGTATGATCCGGACGTCATCCTCCCCCTTCCGCAGAAGCGTCATCTCGGTCGTCCGCTCCTGGTGGCTCTTGTAAAGGTAGGTATCCCACGGAAGAGAAGGGGTCTTTTCATGGTAAGCGGGATCCGTCAGGATCTGAAAGGAACGTCTGATCGCCTCAACCTTCTGCTTTGCCTCCCTGGGGTCGTCCCAGCGGTAGGAAAGCACGATAT
>CANRGB010000088.1 GCA_947630005.1 uncultured Lachnospiraceae bacterium | reverse complement strand
AGGACCGGAAGAACCGGCGCGCCGCCGTGATTGAGACGAAAATCACAGACGCGGAAGGCAGACTGACTGCCGCCTGCAGGGACGCTTTAAAGCAGATCGAGGAGAAGCAGTACGCTGTCTCTGTCAGAAGAGCCGGATACCGGCAGGTAACCTCCTACGGTATCGCGTTTTATCAGAAGCAGTGCCGCGTAAAAAAGGCGGTTCCGGGTTTGTCAGATAATCAATAACTTCTACATTGTTTTAGCAGGGAATTCAATCGTAATAGACCCCCTTCCTCCCAATGCCCTGGCAATCCGGTCCAGCGTTGCGGCGGAAGGGTTTGCCGCTCCCCTTTCTATCCTGGAAATATCAGTCTGATCAATACCTGTGAGCGCGGCAAGCTAACAGTTTTAAGTCTATCGCTTTGTGGAACACAATGACGCCTCCTTACCCGCATTTATTAACTCCTCTTCATAAGCTTCGGAGCCAGTATTTTCCTAATACAATCCGCTATATAGACAACCTCTTCTTCCGTATTCTCGTACCCCAGGCTGACACGGATTGTTCCATAGGCATATTCCAGCGGCAAATGGATCGCCGTCAGCACATGAGACAACTCCGTGGACTTTGAATTACAGGCGGAACCGGTAGAAACACTCACCCCCATCAAATCCAGGCGATGCAGAAGCGCCTCCCCATCTGCGTTCTTAAAAGAAAGACTTAAATTACCGGGAATATGCTCCCCTTTTCCGTTTCTTCTGTAATCGAATCCATACTGGTTAAGCCTATCCAGAAGGATATATTCCAAATGCTGCAGATGCGCCTTCCTTACTTCTATTTCCTCACAGCTCCTCTTCAGAGCGACCGCCATGCCAACGATCCCTGCAATATTTTCTGTGCTGGCTCGATATTTCCCCTCCTGTGCGCCGCCGTCCACATATGGGCAAATATCCGTCCCTTTTCTGAGATAGAGAAAACCGACGCCTTTTGGTCCATTGAATTTATGGGCGGAAGCAGACAGCATATCCACGCTCAGCTTTTTAACATCCACCTCCACATGGCCTACAGCCTGAACCGCATCAGTATGAAACAGTGCCCCATTCCTGTGCGCGATTTCCGCCAGTTTTCCTATCGGCTGAATCGTCCCAATTTCGTTATTGGCATACATGACTGAGACAGTCCGGGTATCCTTTGTGATAAAATTTTCCAGACAATCAGCAGAAATAATTCCATCATCGTCCGGAGGAAGATATAGAACCGGATAGCCCAGCTTCTCTATCGCTCTGCAGGAAGATAAAATGGCATGATGCTCAAAAGCTGATGTAACCGTCCTTCCTCTTTCCCTGCCGGAAAAAGCAGTACCCTTAATTGCCCAGTTGTCACTTTCTGTTCCTCCGGAAGTAAAATAAATCTCCTCAGGGCTGGCCCCGATGCATCCCGCAATGATCTCTCGAGCTTCCTTCAAGGCCTCTTTCGGTCTTCGGGCAAAAGAATACAACTGGCATCCTGTCAAAAGAAACATTTGGGAACAAAACCATAGATATCAGCACATTTGTATCAAGCATTATTCGCATCTATACAAAACATCCCTTTCCGCCCGGACTTCTTTTACCATATTTACTATATCCTGCTCATCCCGGATGCCAAGTTCTTCCGCTGCTCCTTCAAATGCTTTCTGTGTTTTCCGAAGAGCATTAACAGAAGCATTCATAATGACAACCTTTCCTTCTTCTTCAACAAAAAGAACTTTGTCCCCTTCCCGGACGCCAAGTAACCGCCGAATCGCAACAGGAATTGTTATCTGTCCCTTTGACGTAATTTTTGCTAATTCCATATATTTATCCATCCTCCAATCAATGATTTTCTTACATTCCTTACATTTTTATTATATTCCTGTCTTGTAAAAAACACAACATGAATTTTTAAAATCTCCATCCCCTAGTTATTAAGAGATGAGGCTGGATTTTAACCGGACCTATACGAAATTACGTACCACGATTGCCGGACTCTACAATGAGCACTATTATTTATTGGCTGCCAGTTAAATTATATACGATTCTGATCATCCCTGTACTTACCAGGCAAATGGTTTAAAAAACGGATAACCGGCGGCAGTTATCCGTTCTTCCGAGTCAGATATTCCAGTCCGGGGTATATCAGCCCATCGGCGCCATGAGCACCGTACTGTCCGTGTCCCCCATCTCGCTCAAAAACGTTTCCGCGTTTGCTTCCTGATTGTTCAGCATGGCAAATGCGTGCTCTCCGCTGTACACATAGGTATTTCCGGAAAATACCGGACGCTGATTTACGGTCCATTCGGGATTTCCCATGACATAATCGGAGTAATCGATCAGATATCCTTCACTGAAGCACAGGACATTGCCGCAGATAAACATCCCGTCAATGTCGCCAGCTCCCATCTGATTCTCGACCGCGGAAGAAAACCAGTGAGATTTATTTTCTTCCCAGTTCTCCTGCTCCAGCATGCCCGCCACCCAGCCGGAACCGCTGTAAAGCACATAGTTCTCTTCAAAATGAATATTGGTGAGCAGCCCTTTCGCGCCGTCCATGTCCTGCGATGTAAAGTCAGCCCAGTGAAAGCCTGCGCCGCACCGCACAATCAGATTGTCCCTGATTTCTATATTCTTATACTCTGTCAGCTCCAGCCGGTCGTTGTCCACATGGAGAGAAATGATATTCGTCATCGGTCCGCAGTCATGCAGCCAGTTCCCGCTGATCGTAAGATCCTCACCGGACGTCTGGAGCGCTCCTCCCGCTGTGTAGGGATTCAGGTAAGCGGTTCCATTCTCAATATAACTGCTCAGCAGGCCGCCGCACCACGCGACTTCATTTGAGTAAAACTTCTTTTCTCCCTCTATACTCAGCCGGTCATAATCGGCCAGCCCCACCGCGGTACACGTAAAGTACCGAAATGAAATCCCGGCCACCGCCGAGTTTTCAAGAACGGATACGCCGCAGCACACCTGTGGGATCGCCACTTCCCGGTAGACTTCGGCTGGATTCCCGGCATCGCACCGGAAATACAGCGCCCCTGTCATGGCGCTGCCCTCGGTGCCATCCAGAATCCGCCCGGGATGATCCAGCAGCGTGCAGAACGTCAGGTCGCTAACGAGCATTTCCTCAGGAGAAAAGGGATTTCCGTTCCTGTCGATATATTTATCGTCGTACGCCAGCCACGGCATGACGCAGTCCGCCCACGTTTCCCCGCCGTTCAGAACAATCACGCAGGTATTTCTCATATTACGGTGGAATTTCCAGATCCGCTTCCCGCCCTCCTCGCAGAAGAGCTCCCAGCTTGTGGGCAGCGAACCGTCCTCCGCCTCTCCGCTGATCAGGGGCCGTTCCCCTTCTCCGTAAGCTCCCAGGGACACTCCCTCCGGAAACTGGAGCGTATCACTGTTGATATCGGCAAGGCCGCTGTCCGAGATACGCCAGCTGCAGCCCCGCTCCAGAAGAATACAGTCCCCGGCGGCAGGAGGTTCGCTCAGCGCGCGGCCGATCGTCGCCCAGGCAGTCTCCGGGCTTCTCCCATCCGCCTGGTCGTCTCCCGTGTTCGATACATAGTATGCCTGCCCGGTAAAAGAGACCTCCGCCTGTTCCGCCTGAAAATCCGCCAGCCAGGAATCTGCGTCGTCCAGTATTTTCTGAACATCACTGTCCTCGGAGGTACTGTAATCCCGGTCATGCTGCCGGGACAGCACGGATGCAAAAACCTGCTCCTGATCAGGATCCTGTTCCGCCGCCAAGGCGAAGGCGCATCCCATAACAGCTACAGCGAAAACCGCAAAAATCAGCCGCACCGCTTTTCTTTTTCGATGCATCGTCCAGATCAGTCCCTCTTTCATTGTCAAATCATCCTCCCTGCTAAGTCAAGTTTCCTGTTCGTCTCATTCTTCCGGCTGCGGGCGCTCCCCGGCCGTCTTGTTCTGCCGGTCACAGAGTGCTCTCCGGCCAGCAGCCCTGCCTTTACAGACATCATACCCTGTTTCCCTGCGTTCGTCCAGATTCTTTTGCGGTCCGGCGCTCCCGGTTCAATGCCCTCAAGCGCTTCAAATCATTCAGCCAGGTTTACAGCCAGAACAGGTTTAAGAGGAAGCATCCCGCCGATACCAGGCAACCTGCAATAACAGACCGGCTCCACACCGCTGCCGCAAGTCCCACGCTTCCCGCTATTGCCGCGTGCAGCACCGTTCCTGCCACACAGGACACAAAGGGAAATGTGCAGTTGTTCCATATCATGATCCCGGCGAAGATGCTTATCATCAAAATCAGTGTCAGCAGCGACATGCCAAAGCGCAGCAGTAAGATCTTCCAATGGGAAATTTTCCTGCTGGAAACGATCTCCCGTATCGTCTCTGACTGCTCCGGAGCACCCAGCGGAGTTATCAGGAAAATTCCAATAAGCGCTGCGGACTGTTCCAGACATTCTGCCGAACGGATCCTGTCCAGATTAGCGGTTCCCCTCAGCAGAGGAATGGTCAGCAGATATGCCGCCGCCAGGAAGAAATTATTTCTTATTGCCAGATGAAAGTTTATTTTGCACAGACTCCATACATCTGTGCCAGTAATCTGCCGCATTGATCTTTCCTTTCCGCTTGTAAGCCAGAACCCATATAGACAGAACGGCAGATAACATGCCGATTCCCGCCACAAACAGCCTGTTCCTGCAGATCACCGGGAATTCATCCCTTATGATCTCATATCCCCGCAGGGTATTATGCCGGATCATCAGAGTCGCAAAACCTGTGCTCCCCGACAGTCCGGTTATTCCTTTGTCCGCCATCCACCACAGAAACTGAATAACAATGGCGATCGGGGAATCCGTAAGCAGAGTGAAAAAGGTTCCCACTCCGCATACCGCCATAACCTCCGGCAGAAGCCACCACGCAATGTACCTGACATACGCAAAATAATCTACAGGAATGCTGTTCTCCGTCCCGAAGGAAAGCAGAGGCACAAGCGATTCCAGGCTCAGCAGACAAACCGGAAGCAAAACCATCGTGACCCCGGCCAGATACCTCGACAGCAACAGCTTTGCCGACGACACCTTTCTGCTGCAGATCAGCGCTTCCATGCCGCTTCCGCGGTCTTTCATCCAGAGGAAGACAACCAGAAATACCGGGTACAGCCCCAGCGCCAGTCCCATATAATCGCAGAACAGCCGCGCAAATCCGCCAGTCACCTGATCCTGGCCGATCGTCCGGCGATACTCTTCCTCAGCTTCCTCGTAATCCATCTCCGACATGCCGAAATAAGTAAGCATCATTTCACGGGAATACCGTGAACCTTTCTCCCCGATCAGGCTTTCCATTTCCCGCATCAGTTCCCTGAACCGTTCATAGGTAACCTGTGACGCAAAATGTTTCTGCTTCCCGCTGCTGTTTCCTTCATCCGCAGAGTTTCCTGTGTCCGCTGGATCCCCTGTATCTGCAAAGTCCCCTGTATCTGCAGAGTTTCCTGTACCCGTAGGATTCCCTGTATCTGCAGGGTCTCCTGTGTCCGCAGAGTTTTCTATATCTGCAGAGTTCTCTGCGTCCGCCGGTTTCTCCGGATCCGCAGAATCTCCTGACGCCACGTTGTTTCCCGGCAGCGTATAACTTCCGTCCGCGTTAAGACTCATCGCCCCGGGCGAAAAGATCGTCCCTGTGACCGCAGGAAAATAATCTGCCGGCAGATTGTCCAGCTGTTCTTTTGTCAGTCCCGTGATCTCACAGAGGATCTCAAGCACACGCTTCTGCTTCTCATCGCTCAGCACAACTGCCTTGTAATATCCAAACGGATATGCGGCGTAGCAATTTTCTTTATATTCCGACAGCAGCGCTCTCGTGACGCCGGTCATAATCGCGTCCGGATCGTCTTCTGAAACCTTATTGCCAAAATACCCATCTTCCCTGGACGGCTGCGAAAGCAGCGGGCGGTCAAAGTCCGTACCGGCAGCCGTTTTTCCATTCACTCTGCCAATCTCTCTCTGCGTCACTCCCTGAAAATCCCGGAGCCATTGCAGTACCAGAACAGCAAGCAGAAGAAAATAAACGAGGCTTACCGCAATTCTCCGGCACTCTTTCAAATATAATTCCACAGCCCCGAATATCCCGTGCCATTTTCGCCTGCCGCCCAAATGGCTCTGCCTGCCTTTTCTGCGGCTGCTGATCCAATGGCCTTGTCTGCTTTTGCGTCTCACTCTGTCCGTCCCTGTAAATGTAAGTACGGATCGCAGATCAGCTCTCACAGTTTTTGCATCCTCCCCTCCGTTCGATTCTGCAAATGTAAGTACGGATCGCGGATCAGTTCTCATAGATTTTGCACCCTCTCCTCCGTTCGATTCTGCAAATGCAAGTACGGATCGCGGATCAGTTCTCATAGATTTTGCACCCTCTCCTCCGTTCGATTCTGCAAATGCAAGTACGGATCGCGGATCAGTTCTCATAGATTTTGCACCCTCCCCTCTGTCCGGCTCTGCAGACGCAGGTATCCGTCCTCCAGCGTGGGCGTCCGGAGCTCTTCCGTTCTGCCGTTCCATATCAGTCTCCCATGGTTCAGAACACCCATCCTGCCGCAGCACGCTTCCACATCCGAAAGAATATGGGTAGAAAGGATCACGATCCTGTCCTTTGCGAATTCACACAAAAGACTGCGAAAACGGACACGCTCTTCCGGATCAAGTCCCTCCGTCGGCTCATCAGCAATCAGGATCTTCGGATCATGCAGCAGGGCCTGCGCAATCCCCAGCCGCCGTTTCATTCCTCCCGACAATGCTCTGACCTTTGTGCGCATATTCTCCTTCAGGTTTACCTGTTCGAGCAGGGTCAGGATTCTTTCCCTCCGGATTTTCGCCGGGATGCCTGACAGCAGCCCCAGATAATCCAGCGTTCCATAAACGCTCAGATTCCCATAGAAAGAAAATTCCTGCGGAAGATAACCTGTCATTTCCCGTATTTTTCCTGTCTCCTGAATCGGGACGCCGTTCATAACGACCTCGCCGTCCGAAGGTTCCGAAAGCGTCGCCAGGATTCTCATCAGGCTTGTCTTTCCCGCGCCGTTCGGCCCGAGCAGCCCGTACATCCCGGAAGGAATCGTGACAGATATGTGCTCCAGAGCCTTCTTTTTTCCATAATTTTTAGAAAGATTTCTTATTGTAATTTCCATAAACACAAAACCTCCTTACATGTGCTGTAAGGAGATCTTATAATAGAAAAGTCAATTTTCCGAAAAACGCTAAATAATTTTCAGGCTGACAGTCACACGGGCTCCTCCGTCCTTCCCGTTTGCCAGATACAGCCGCCCTCCATGCTTCTCGCAGAGCAGCTTACAGACGCTCAGTCCTATGCCAAAATGCTGTCTTCCCTTATCTGTGCTGTAGAATACCGCGGCCGCCTTTTCCGGGTCCGCCTCCGCGAAGCCTTTTCCGTCATCCTCCATGATCAGAATAAGAAAATCTTCCTTCTGTGAAATGTCTATGCTCACCCGCTTCCGGGCGTACCTGAATGCGTTTTGCAGGAGATTTTCCAGGACCCGGAAAAAAGCGCTTTTGTCTATCCGAATCTCCTCCGCCGGAATATTGTCTGAAATAAGAACTTCTATTCCCGCTGTCTGCCGCGCACTGCTCCTGATCCCATTCTCCAGCTGCTGTGCACTGCCCCTGATCTCATCCTCCGCCTGCTGCACACTGCTTCTGATTTCGCCCTCCGCCTGCCGCGCATTACTTTTGATCTCATTCTCCAGCTGCTGTGCACTGCCCCTGATCTCATCCTCCGCCTGCTGCACACTGCTTCTGATTTCGCTCTCCGCCTGCCGCGCATTACTTCTGATCCCATTCTCCAGCTGCTGTACATCGCTTCTGATCTCGTTCAGCAGCAGCTTCACATTCTCCGGCCGTCTCCTGATCTCAATTCTCTCGATTCGCTCAATATCCCGGACGCACTCCACATACTGCTCCAGGCGGGCGGCCGCTTCCTGCATGGACGATACCGTATCAAGGAGCATCTCCTTTGTCAGACGATCCTGCGCGGCGTTTTTCTCCAGATAATCCAGGTAACCTTTCAAAACGGTGATCGGCGTCCGCAGATCATGCGCCACCGAAGCATTCAGCAGCTTCCTCTGTTCCAGAGCCTCCCACAGCGCTTTGTGCTTCTGCTGGAGCTCCCTGCGCATTTTCTCCATGGAACAGCACAGCCTCCCCAGCTCATCGCTGCCCTCATAATCCATATGGAAGTCGAGATCATCTTCCTGAATTTTCTCCACCCCGTTCTGCAGCTGCGCGATCGGCGTCCGGAGCTTTCTGCGGTAATAAACCGCCGCGGCCGCTCCGATTCCCAGAATGAGGTAAAGTACCGGCAGACCGACCATGACGGCATAAAGCGCGTAATAAGCGATACGGTCCCTCCCGCTCAGCGGCTGCCACACGATGCTGCTGCTGTCGATATCCAGAACGTACCCTGTCTCTATCTGAAAACCAGAAGAGCTGACCGTCAGCTGCCGCCTCTCTAATATTTCCTGCTGCAGCCGGCTCGCTCCGAAAATCGTGACCGCGGACAGCAAAGCGATTCCGCAGATCGTGGCCAGAAACGCAGCCGTCATGGATCTGCGCAGCGATTTTGTCCTCATTTTGCCCATTTGTACCCTACTCCCCACACAGTCTCAATATAGTTTTTTCCGGTACAGGCTGACAGCTTATTTCGTATCTTACGGATGTGTTCTTTTACGACAATACTGTCGCCCTCCCCGTCATATCCCCAAAGCCTCTCATAGATCGTTTCCCTGTCAAAAACCATGCCCGCATTCCTGGAAAGCAGACGAATAATTTCAAACTCCTTATTCGAAAAGTTCAGCTTCTCTTCCCCGCAGAATACCGTCCGCCCGCTGTAATCGATCACCAGCTTCTCATCAAATCTCAGCTTTGCCGCCGCGCTTTTTCTCTCCTCACGCCGAAGATGCGCCGCAATCCTCGCCAGCAGTTCGTCCATACCGAAAGGCTTCGTGATATAGTCATCGCCGCCGGCAGATAAGCCCTCTACCACATCCTGTTCCGTTACCCGCGCTGTCAGAAAAATAATCGGACAGGCTACATGTTCCCGGATATGCCTGCAAAGTTCCAGCCCGTCCATCTCCGGCATGTTAATATCCAGCAGTATAATATCCGGCATTCTGTCCAGCAATTCCAGCGCCTTTTTCGCGCTGTCCGCCGTATAGACAAGAAAATTTTCTTTTAAGCACTTTCTCATCATTGATAATATCATTTCTTCATCATCAACGATCAGTATCCTGTATCCCATAAATAATGTCCCTCATATACATTTTATCCTTTCAGCTTAAGTGATAAAAGACAAATTTTCGACAAAACTTTTCATATTTTTTATCTGATAAATCTCAAAAGAATAATCCTCCAGTATGGAATCTGTCTTTTTCATAAACTGCCGCTCCTTTCAGCATTTCTGCCTTAAACTTCCATGTTCCCCTGCATATAGTTTACCACATAATACATCCGGTCGGCAGGATTTTTTCAATTTACAGTTCGTTGACCGCGGCAGTAATCGCCAATATGAAGCATCCGGCTCAGCGGAATGCCAATCCCGCAGCCGGCGGTCAAGCCAGATATGGCATAGTTTGATGCATCGATCTCTCTTTGATCCGAGAAAATCACATCGCTTTCCAAAAGCAAAAGACAGGTCGTTGATCAGACTCAAATCATCTTCAAGTAAAAACAGTCTTTTCATTTTTGTACTGCTCCTTTCTCGGTTTTGGCACGGAACGCTCCGTTTGGCATTTTTTGACCCCGACACCATATCATTATATACGGAATGACAAATGACAGTAACTTACAATTTTGTAAGATTACTTAAAACGATGGATGCAAAACATTGTAAAGTATACTATCACATTATATTGACAATGTTTGCGCCAAGCCATATAATAAAAGAAAAAAGGGAGGACTTTTTATATGGCTACTACAAATATCAATGTACGTGTGGACTCCGCATTGAAACAGGAGGCAGAGGCTCTTTTCAATGATCTTGGATTAACCATGTCTTCCGCAATTAATATGTTCCTGCGTTCAGCTGTCATTCATGATGGTATTCCTTTTGAAGTAAAACGTCAAACCCCAAATGAAGAAACAAAAGCAGCATTATCTGAATATGAGGAAATGAAGAAAAACCCGGAGAACTATAAGCGCTACGAATCGTTCAGAGAAGTGCTGGATGAGGTGTTTGCCGATGCTTAAAATTGTTCCGTCAAACCAATTTAAAAAAGACTTAAAGCTCGCAAAGAAGCGCGGCTTTCCAATCGATCACCTGCAGAATGTGATCAACATGCTGGCCTGCGGACAAAAATTGGATAAAAAATATCGTGATCACAGACTGACAGGAAATTATAAAGAATTCAGGGAGTGTCATATTGAACCGGATTTTCTTCTTGTTTACCGCATTGAACAGGATATGCTGGAATTATTTCTGTTTCGTACCGGAACACATTCTGATTTGTTCCAGTAAGACTTACAGAAGAGATATTCTGCTGCACGATGGCTTTTCTCTTTCCATCGCACAGCAGATCATGATAATCAAAAACCTTTACCTGCTCGACAGTCTTTGAAAAATCGGTGACCGCCTGAACCGTATAGCCATTCCCTGATAAAAGTGTTTTCAGCTGTGTCTGTATTGAAAAGTCATCTTCGACAATCATGATTCGGTATCCGCTCATTGTCATTTCTCCCATCTTCGCCCGCCGGCGGGCTTTTCTGCACAAAATATCAGTATATTGATCCCGCCCTCTCCACCATTCCGATTACACTTTAATCCGTTAAATCACAGATTTCAAGCAAAATTTTTTCTTATCCTGCGTCATAATCCCCTGATTATTCTGCCGTCTCACTGTATCTCACTTCAATAATAATTTTCACATCCGCTTCTCCTGTCTGCATGGCTGGTCTGTATCTGTTTTTCAGCTCGATAATATATTCAAATTTCCTTGATTTTCCCTCCTGTTTTAGTTTACAGTTAGCGGCTTGAGTTCTTTACTCTGCCGACTTTTCATGTTATAGTCAGTGCAGGAAGGGACATCTATGACAACTTTAGAAAAGGCAATAAGATTGTTACAGAAAATGCCGGAAAATAAATTAGAGAATAGTTCTGAAAATGATCTCGAAAAAAGACGCCGCAGTTTTATGGGCCTTATGTCATTTTCCGGGACATTGCCAGAGGATTTTAACTACAAAAAGGAATTAGAGGAGGCAAGGAAGGAAAAATATGCTCGTTTTATTTGTCACGCAGATAAGAATGAGGTATTTTCCGATTCTTAAAATCTGATACTCCTGTTTTAGCTGCGATCGAGTAGGCGGCGGTTTTCCCCTCCTGCTCGCCGCGCGGCCCGCATGCTGTGTCAGCAGCTGATTTCCATATGTGGCCCTATGCAAGCAAAAGGCTGTCGGAAAATTCCCAGCTGATATGTTTTCCGGCAGCCTCTTAAAATTTTATCAGAAAAATCCAGGACTTTATCTTTTTGTTTATTTACCCATGGTCTCCGTCACATATGCGCAGGCGTCGTCCAGAGCTTTCAGCGCCCAGTCGAAATCTTCCTTCGTCGCCCAGTAGTTGGGATAGATACGGCACACAGCGTCATTGTTGATGGTAAACATCGTGCTGACATGTGACACAACGGACATATGTTTGCAGACCTCCACGGTGTAATACTCGCCGGCTTTGTTCTGACCATACTCAATCCCGATCATGTATCCGCGGCCCCTCACATCCTTGATGATGTTGGGATATTTCTTCTGAATCCTGCGGAGGCCGTCCCAGAAATAGGGTGCGTTTTTGCGGATCGTTCCGGGAACATCCGCCTCAATCATAAACTCCAGGCAGGCCAGCGCGGTAATCCCGGAGATCTGATTGTCCTGATAAGTCGCCGTGTGGAAAAACGCCGTCTCGTCATTTCCGTAAGCTGCCATGTACAGATCCTCGGATGCCAGAACGCCGCCGACGGGAACAAGACTGTCGGACATGGCCTTCGCAAATGTCAGCGCGTCGGGACGTGCCTTGTCGCCATAGTACTGATACGCCCACAGATAGCCGGTACGGCAGGAACCGGCCTGCACCTCGTCCAGACAGAAGTACACGTCATATTTCGTACAAAGCTCACGCATCTTCGGGAGATAATCTTCCGGCGGAACGTTGATTCCGCCCTCTCCCTGAATCGGCTCGCAGAAAAACGCGATAACGTCACCCTTCTTCATCTCCTCCTCGGCCGCGCGCCAGTCGCCAAACGGGACATGGGTGTATCCCGGAAGATCGGGCCCCTGCCACATACGCCATTTAGCCTTGCCGCCAAGATTAACCGTCGCCTGCGTCTTTCCGTGGAACGCGTTGTTCGTGGAAAGCATACGGGTACGGCCCTTCTTGGTACGATAGGAAGCAAGCCTCACCATCTTCAGGAGCGTCTCAACCGCCTCCGCGCCTCCGCAGCACACGACTGTTCGCGGAAGATAGGGTGTGATCAGAGACATATTGTAGGAAAACGCGGCGGTCGTCTGATGCAGCATCAGCGGATCCATCGTGATCAGATGAGCGTCCAGATATTTCTTCACTTTTTCCACCACAAACGGATTGTTCAGGCCAAGCAGCGCGGGGCCTACGGATCCGATGAAATCCAGATGTTTCACTCCGTTGACATCCCACCAGTACGCTCCCTCGGCCTTCACGGCCACATCTCCGGCGCCGATCGCCATGGCGGCCTCCGTTCTGTACTGGTTATTGTGCGCCAGCTGCAGTTTTTTTGCTTTCTCTACATCTTCAACTGTCTCCACGCGCAGAGATTCATCTGCGGTGATAAACTCCGGATACAGATCTGTCACGTTTACTTTTTTCTCAAATTCAGGGTAGCTCATGATTTTCCTCCTTGATACTTTACCATTGGAAAAGTCCAGTTAATTAGAAAACGCTATACTGCTTCTTCGATCAATACCATTAATTTCT
>CANRGB010000087.1 GCA_947630005.1 uncultured Lachnospiraceae bacterium | reverse complement strand
GACTTCCATATCGGTATGGAAGGGAACGCTGGAAAGGAGATAGATATCATGTGTAATCTTTCAGGTTATGTGTGGAGCCGAGGTATGGAGAAAGGGATAGAGAAAGGGATAGAAAAAGGAATAGAGAAAGAAAAGAAGGAGACAGCAGAACGTATGCTGCGCAGCGGGAAATTCGACTATGAGGAGATTGCTTCATTTACAGGCTTAACGGGGGAAGAAATCAGGGAGATAGAGAGAGAACTTATAGTTCACGTATGACATATATAAGGAGCATCAAAGATATCAGAACTGTTGGTGAAATCAGGAAAGGGGAAACGATATGCTGTTCGGAAAAAAGAAACAAAAAGTACAGGAGACATTTGACAAGACAGGAAAATATCCAGTTGTGCATGCGAGTATCTGTACCGGGGAGAAAGTCGCGGGCTTCAAGAGCATTGCCGACGGAAAATTTGAGGAGCTGATGCTGATCCGCAATGACAGCGACTTAAAGGAGTTTATGGAGCGGTATGGAGTAAAGGCGGATGAAATAAAAAAAGAGTGGTGAGAGTCAGGTATGGAGAAGCTGCCCGGAGAGGACAAAAAGGTCTGCCCCGGACAGCTTCTGATAATTTGCACGCATAACTGCGCCGCAGAATGTGGCCCGCCTGAGATTCAGTCTTCCAGCGCCTGCTGGATCTGCCGTACTGCGTGCTGCACGTCAAAATCGTCGAGCGCGACCGTGATATGCGCGTATTTTTCGTAGAGGGGGATGCGTTCCGCGTAGAGATCTTCCAGGGTCTGTCCCGGCCGGAAGGAAACGCCGCGTTTCTCGAGATCACCGAGCCTGTTTTTTAAAGTATCGCAGGATACCTTCAGGTAGACGACCGTGCTGATCTGCCGCAGATGCTGCATGGCGCGCCCGCTGTATACGACGCTGCCGCCGGTTGCGATGATGGAGCGGTCTGCCTGGATGCCGCTGTTTACGCGTTCCTCGACGAGCGCGAAGCCGTCGCAGCCTTTTTCGGCGATGATCTGCCACAGCAGTTTCCCTTCCTCTTTCTGGATCAGGAGATCGGAATCGATAAAATCATAGCCGAGCACTTTCGCGAGCACGACGCCGACCGTGCTTTTGCCGGCGCCGGGCATTCCGATTAGCGTGATGTTGGTTTTATTCATGGAAATATCTCCTTGTTTTTGTGCTGTTCCTATACGGTATCCTGAATTTTTGCGGTGCCGGCGGCCGCACTGCCGCCTTTGCGAATGGATTTCCGCCTCTGCGTGCATGCTCAGACTTTCTCAAACGCTCAGGTTGTGCGAGAAGCGTGGCGAATTTCCGCGGCCGCATGCATGCTCAGACGGAAACGGCTGCTTTCTGCCATTTTCCGCCCAGATAGCGTACGGTGAAACAGACTGCGCGGAACAGCCAGTCGATCGTCATCGCAACCCAGATGCCGAAGACGCCCCAGCCGAACTGTACGCCGAGCAGCCAGGAGAAACCGATCCGGAAGATCCACATCGAGACGATCGAGAGAACCATCGGGAATTTCACATCGGCCGCCGCGCGCAGTGTGTTCGGCAGCGTGAAGGCGAGGGGCCATATCGTGACGACGCACAGGGCGTGGTACTGAATGATCTCTTTTACATAGTCTCCCGCTTCCGGTGAGAGGTTGTACAGACGGATCAGGAACGGAAGTGCCGCCACGGTCAGGATGTTGAGCAGGAGCTTTGCCGCATAGGTAATGTTCAGAAGCTTTCTGGTGTAATATCTGGCTTGTTCCGGTTCTCCGGCGCCCACGCACTGGGAGACCACAGTGAGCACGGCGAAGCCGATCGCCGAACCCGGAAGGATCTGGAACATGGCGATATTGTTGCTGACCGCGTTCGCCGCGATCGACGCTGTGCCAAAACCGGAGACGACGCTGAGCACCAGAATCTTTCCGAGCTGGAACATACTGTTTTCCAGTCCGTTCGGAATCCCGATCCCGAGGATTTTCTTAAGCAGAGAGAAATCCGGGCGGAAGGAGAACGGGGTCGGAAGATGTACGGTTTTTTCACTGTTTGTCAGCAGTTTCAGAATGACAACGGCCGCGACGGCGCGTGAGATCAGCGTCGGGATCGCCGCGCCCATGACGCCCATTTTCAGTCCGAAGATCAGGATTGAGTTTCCGATCAGGTTGATGCCGTTCATGACAAGCGACATGAACATGGCCGTCTGGGAATCGCCCATGGAGCGGAAAATTGCCGCGCCCGCGTTGTAAAGCGCGATAAAGGGGATCGAGGCCGCGACGATCAGCAGGTAGATGTTGCAGTTTGCCATTACATCGGGGGCGATATCGCCGAACACGCCGTTCAGGATCAGAGGGCGGCAGAGGTAGATCAGCGCCATGATGACGGTAGAGAGCGCGCCCGTGAACAGTACGAGCTGGTTGGAAGCTTTGCACGCAATCTCCGGATGCTGTTTGCCGATGTACTGACCGCAGATGACGGATCCGCCTGTCGCAAAGGCCGCGAACAGGTTGATCATCAGGACGAACAGGGAATCCACGAGGGATACGGCAGATACCGCCGCTTCCCCGGCGCTTGCCACCATCATGGAGTCCGCTACGCCCACGGTGATTGCGAGAATCTGCTCGATGACAAGCGGAATGATCAGTTTTTTAAGGTCGCTGTTGCTGAAGAGATAATGACTCCTGTCTGCTCTGGGCAGACCTGCAGCTGCTATTTCCATAGTAAGATGCTCCTTTCATGCCAGCGGGGATGCCGTTTCCTTTTGGACCGCCGCTGACGTTAATCATCTCTCCGCCTATGAGGGCGGGAGAATCCCTGAAATATAATCTGGCAGATGAAAAAGAATACGGTATTCTTTTCTTCTGCCAGACTGTATTTTAGAAACCTTTTTATGGAAAAGCAAGAGTCGATCTGCCGTTTTATCGCGCTGATTCCGGCGCTTTTTTGCCATTTTAACGAAACGTTCCTGCCCGCGCCGCACGAGGGGAGCGGATCAGGAGATTACCGTCCCGGTTTTTCCGAGATAAGCATCCTTTGCCTTGTCGATGGAGGTGATGATCGCCCTGCGTCCCGGCTTCTGGGAGACGAAGTGCAGGGAGGCCTCGATCTTCGGAAGCATTTTGTTCGTCCCGAACTCATTGTTTTCGATATGAAACAGAGCTTCGGCCGGCGTCATATGCTCCAGCGGAATGGGCTCGTCCGTATTGTAATGAATATTGACAAATTCTTCGTTGGTCAGGATCATGAGAAGGTCGGCGTTCGTCATGTCCGCGAGCCTTCCGCTCACGAGATCTTTTTCGATGACGGCTCCGGCTCCTTTCAGAACGCTTCCCTGTTTGAGCACCGGAATCCCGCCGCCTCCGCAGGCGATCACGATATGCCCGGCGTCCACAAGCGTGTTGATCGCGTCGATCTCCACGATGTCAAGCGGCTTTGGGGAAGCGACGATGCGCCGGAAGCCCTTTCCCGGCTCTTCGACGACATAGTTCCCCTTTTTTTCCTCGGCTTTCGCCTCTTCCTCCGTCAGATATCTTCCGATCACTTTGATCGGATGGTAGAAGGATTCGTCATAGGGATCTACGGTAACCTGGGTGATAACGGTCGTGACCGTCTTGTAAATGCCGCGCTTCAGCAGTTCCGTGCGCAGGGAGTTCTGGATGTCGTATCCGATATATCCCTGACTCATTGCGGAGCAGATTGACATCGGCGCTCCGTACGTCTCATGAAATTTTGCGAATTCGTTCATGGCTGTGTGGATCATGCCGACCTGCGGGGCATTGCTGTGCGTGATGATGAGCTGGCAGCCTTCCTCAACAAGATCCGCTAAGACTCCGGCGGAAAATTTAACGGCGGTCTGCTGCTCCGGAAAGGTGGTGCCGAGGGCTTTGTGCCCGAGCGCTACAACAACTTTTTTCTTCATAATTATATCCATTCCTTTCGCTTCGCTCAGGCACAAAATGTTATGAAAATGGTTTGCTGTGCCTGTTATTATTCAGATTATATAATTTTCACCGAAAAAAAGCAATAGCGGGACGTCCAACATACAGTTGCAAAATGACCGAAAGCTTTATATAATGAGACGCGGGGCGTACAGGCGCGCGATGGATGTTTATGCAGGCATGTGCCATGCGCAGAGTACGCCGGAAGGGAGAATGATCTGATGGAAAAGCCGGTGCTGGTGGTCATGGCGGCAGGAATGGGAAGCCGCTATGGAGGACTGAAACAGATGGATCCGATGGATGAGTACGGACATCTGATTATTGACTTCTCGATCTATGACGCGGTTCAGGCGGGATTTGAGAAAGTCATACTGATTGTAAAAGAAGAAAATATTCAGGATTTCCGGGAATGTATCGGGAATCGTCTTGAACAGTATGTGCAGATAGAATACGTATTTCAGAAGATGGAGCTGCCGGAAGGGTATCAGGTTCCTGAAGGGCGCAGGAAGCCGTTTGGGACAGGGCACGCGGTGCTCAGCGGCGCGCCTTTGATCCACGGGCCTTTCGTGGTCATCAATGCCGACGATTATTACGGAAAGCACGCGTTTGAGCTCATGTACGAATTTCTCACGACACACCGGGACGATGAGAAATATCACTACGCGATGGCGGGTTATCTGCTGGAAAATACGCTGACCGAGTCGGGAAGTGTGGCGCGCGGTGTGTGCGAACGCATGGACGCGCAGGGAAGGCCGGACCGGGCGGGAGAATTTCTGTCCGGAATCGTCGAGCGCGCCCGCATTGAAAAGCGGGACGGCGGCGCGTTTTACATGGAGGACGGAGGAGAGACCTGGGTACAGATTCCCGAAGGCAGCACGGTCTCCATGAATATGTGGGGATTTACCAGGAGCCTGCTTCCGGAGCTTTCGAATCGTTTTGTCACGTTCCTCAATGAAAATCTGGAAAAGAATCCTTTGAAATGTGAGTTTTTCCTTCCGTTTGCGGTCAATGAACTGCTGGAAGAAGGAAAGGCCGATGTGCGGGTGCTCCAGACAAGGGACCGCTGGTACGGTGTTACATACAAAGAAGATAAAGAGAAAGTGGTCGCCGCAATCCGTGATATGAAGGCGCGCGGACTGTACCCGGAGAGGCTCTGGGAAAACTGAGATTTCGCGGACCGGAAAACCGGGGTATCGGAACGTGCTGCGGAAAATAGGAACAGCCCGCGGATCAAAGATCGGCTGAGACAGGTTGCGGAAGATGTGAGCGAACCAGAAAACCGGGGTATCGGGGCGGACTGCGGAAAATAGGAACAGTCCGCGGATCAAAGGTCGGCTGAGACGGGCCGGAAGATGTGAGCGGACCGGAAAATCGGGATCCGGGACGGACTGCGACAGATATAAAATGGAGGAAGTATGATGAAAGTGAAAGAACTTGTAAAGGCAAACCGCAGTTACCGCGGATATGACGAGAGCAGGGCGGTCACAAGAGAGGAGCTTCTCGAACTGGTGGACTGCGCGCGTCTGACCGCGTCGACCGTGAATCTGCAGCCGCTGCGCTATTATCTGGCGTACGAGAAGGAGACCGTTACCCGTATTCAGAAGCTGACAAAATGGGCGAAGGGACTCCCGGAGCTGGAACTGCCGCATCCGGGGAAATATCCGCCTGCTTTTATTGTGATCTGCCAGGATACGAGAGTGTGGGACAATACGGCCCGGTTCCAGCGGGATGTCGGGATCGCGGCGCAGACCATGCTGCTCGCGGCGTCTGAGATGGGACTTGGCGGCTGTATGATCGGAAGTTTTCAGGCCGGGAGGATCAGCAGAGAACTGGAGCTTGAGGAATATCTGGTTCCGCTTCTTGTGGTGGCAATCGGGAAACCGGCGGAGCAGGTTGTTCTGACGGAGATCGGTCCGACGGAACCGACCGCTTATTATCGGGATGAGAATGATGTGCACTATGTGCCGAAGCGCCGGCTGGAGGACCTTTTGATTAACTAGTACTGCCCTGCGCAATTAACGGTGAATTCTGTACCAGCTGTTTCCGCCAGTACTGCGTTATTGGTCTGCACTTCGTTTCGGGAATGTAAAGTGAAATGGGAAACGAAATGGATGAAGCGGGCGCCGGCGAAAGCCGGCGCCCGAAGCGTTTGTCGCGGCTTCTTCCTGTCAGAAAGAATGCGGAAAGGAGCGGCGTAATTGCATGAAAATATCTGAATTTTCAGATAAATCTATACAATTTTAGTATTCGTAAAAAAATATGAAAAATTTAAAAATAGTTATTGACAAATGAGGAAGAGGAGTATATAATACAGACATAAACAAGAAAGCAGACGCGAAGAAAAATAATTAAGGAGGACAGTCCAATGAAAACGTAATTCGAAGTCATCTTATTTAAAGTAAAACGTAAATTTGATGGCGGGTTCCGGAATAGAAAAGAAAGGAAGGTACGGGCCATTGAGAAAGTAATCGCACATCCCAAATTAATAAAGAAAGGCAGGTAAGAGCCAATGCACACAGAATTTTAGTGAGCGGTGTCAATGATAAAAGTTGACGCCGCTTATTTTTTTGTCTGATCAGAAAATAAAGAACAGAAAAATTCGGAACCCGTCCGCGCTTTTCGCTCCGGTTCAGGCTTTCTCCCCTGTCAGCATGATACCGGAAACGAACACGGACGGGTTCAGTCATATTTGCGTCGGACATCCTCATATACTGAAGTAAGAGGTGGGGTTATGGAACAGCAGGAGCAGTATCTGCAATTTTTTTCGCCGCGTATCCGGGAGATTCTCCGAAGGGGCGGCCTTTCTCAGGAGGAGCTGCAGGAGATCCGGATGAGGGCGGAGCGTCCCCTTCTGATCCTGTACGGGGGAAAGGAATACGCGCTGCGGGAGGACGGGACGCTGACGCAGGATCTGAGCGGAGCGTACCGCGTCAGCCGGGAAGATCTTCGGGGAACGCTGGAATGTGTTTCAGGCTATTCGCTGTACGCGTTTGACGAAGAGATGAAACAGGGATTTATCACGGTCAGCGGAGGACACCGGGTGGGGCTTGCCGGAAAGATCGTCATGGAAGACGGAAAGATTCAGTGTATCCGCTATATTTCTTTTCTGAATATCCGGCTGTCGCATCAGGTGCGCGGCTGCGCGGACCGCGTGCTTCCCTGGGTGACCGACCGGGGCGAGATATGCCACACGCTGATCGTGTCTCCTCCGCGCTGCGGGAAGACCACGCTTCTGCGGGATCTGATCCGCCAGATTTCGGACGGTTCGGCGTATGCCGCGGGCAGGACTGTGGGAGTCGTGGATGAACGTTCGGAGATCGGGGGATCCTGTCTCGGAATTCCCCAAAACGATCTTGGGATGCGAACCGACGTGCTCGACTGCTGCGCGAAGGCCGAGGGAATGATGATGCTCCTGCGCTCGATGGCCCCTCAGGTGATCGCGGTCGATGAGATCGGAAGCGAGCGGGACAGTCAGGCGATCGAGAGTGTGATCCGCTGCGGCTGCAGGCTGCTTGCCACCGCGCACGGGAATTCTCTGGAAGATATCCGGCGCAGGCCGCTGCTTGCGCGCCTTCTGGAGGCGGAGACGTTTGAGCGGTATATTATTCTGGGGAACGGAGCCGGGCCGGGAGAGGTGCGGGCTGTCTATGACAGAGACGGAAAAGAGATGCGGGGAGGCGGCTGAGAAAATGGTACGGCTGGCGGTACGGATGACCGGGATAGCTTTTATTTTTGCGGCGAGCTGTTTTTTCGGCGGCATAATGGAAGCCGGACTGAAACGGCGGTGGATGATCCTGCGGGAATTCTGCGAGCTTTTACGCTACATGGAGCGGGAGATGATATTTCACCATACGCCGCTTGGCGAGGCGCTGCGCCTTGCCGCGGGAAGCGGGATGCGGGAAATCCGCGGGATGCTGGAATACGCGGCGGACAGGGTGGAGCGGCAGGAGGGTGCTTCGTTTCAGAAAATCTGGGAGGACGCGGCATCTTTCTGCCTGGAAGAAGGGTTCCTGAAGGACGGGATGCGGGAGCAGGTCTGTGATATATGGACCGCCTTCTGCAATCAGGACACCGTGATGCAGAAGACAATGCTGGAAAAACAGGAGGCGCATCTTGCCGGCCTGTGCCGGGACGCGGAACAGGAGTATCGGGAAAAAGCCGGACTTTACCGCAGGCTGGGGGCGGCCGGGGGCGCATTCCTGATCATATTGCTGCTGTAAGGAGAAGGATAGCGTATGAGTGTGAATCTGATATTCAAAATAGCGGCTGTCGGAATACTGGTTTCTGTTTTGAGTCAGGTTCTGAAGCAGAGCGGCAGGGAAGAGCACGCGTTTCTGACAGGACTTGCCGGACTGCTTCTGGTTCTGTTCTGGCTGGTTCCGTATATCAGCCAGCTTTTTGAAACTGTCAAATCGCTGTTTGCTCTGTGAGGAATTGCCGGATGGATATGATGCGGATTGCGTGCCTGGGACTTTCAGGCGTGTTTCTCGGACTTTTGCTGAAGCAGATGGGCTCCCCGTTTGCGGAGCTGGTGAGCCTTGGCACCTGCCTTCTGATCGTGTTCTACACGGCCGGGAAGCTGGGATTTATCCTTGAGATGCTGAGCGGACTCGGAGAGGAGATCAGTCTGCAGGCCGGATATTTCAAGATACTTCTGAAGATTGCCGGGATCACGTATCTGGCAGATTTCTCGGCAAGTCTCTGCCGCGACGCCGGGTATTCCGCGATCGCGGGACAGGTGGAGCTGTTCGGAAAGATTTCGGTTCTGGCAGTCAGTTCTCCGATCATCCTGACGCTGATCGAGACGGTCTATTCCTTCTTGTAGCGTTCAGGGGAGAGGGTCTGTGATGGGAAAAGGCTTGCGATGGAAAGGGTCTGCGATGGGAAAAGGCTTGTGATGGAAAGGGTCTGCGATGGGAAAAGGCTTGCGATGGAAAGGGTCTGCGATGGAAAAAGGCTTGTGATGGAAAGGGTCTGCAGATGGAAAGAATCTGTAAACACTGCCGTTTTATAATACGAGGTGAAACATGAAGAGGCGCTTCGCTTTTTTGTTCTTCGTTTTTTTCCTGGCGCTGCCGCTGCCGGGATGGATTTGGACGCCGGGAAGTCCGCTGAACGCGTGCGCGCAGGGAACCGCGCGTCCGCCGTCCGGATCTGTGGGGGGAGCTGTGCTGTCATCCGGATCCGCGGAAGAAATCGTACGTCTGTCATTTGAATCTGCGGAAGGAACCGCGCGGCAGGAAGAATCCGTGGCGGAGACGGAACTGTTTGGCGGATCTGTCGGCGGGCAGCTGATGGATGAGCTGGAGCTGGATGAGATCGAACAGTCGCTTGCGGATATCCTGGACGCGGATGGATTTTCCTTCCGGGAAACGGTTCTGGCGCTGATCCGCGGGGAAATTCCGTTTCGCGGAGAGGAGATCCTGCGGCTTGCCGCCGGCGCGCTGTTTCAGGAGATAAAGCAGCAGCGGAAGCTGATTCTTCAGATTCTGTTTGTGGTGCTGACCGCCGCGGTTTTCTCGAATTTTACAATGGTGTTTCACAGCAGTCAGATTGCGGATATCAGTTTCTATATGATGTATCTGCTTCTCTCCGTGATCCTGATGCAGTCGTTCGGCATCATGAATGAGATCGCCCGCGGCGCGGTGCAGTCCCTGATCGCGCTGATGCGCGTCCTGCTTCCGGCTTATCTTCTGACGATCATGTTCTGCGCCGGATCGCTGACGGTCACGGGGATATCGGAGATCCTGCTGTTTTCTTTTTCGATGCTGGAGGTGTTTATGATCAATATCATGATTCCCGCCGCGAATTTTTATTTTGTGCTGCAGATTCTGAATCAGATGTCAAAAGAGGATTATTTTTCCAAGTTCGCGGAGCTGATCGAACTGTGCGTAAGCTGGGGGATCAAGTCGGTGTTCGGGCTTGTGATCGGTCTGCAGACCGTTCAGTGTCTGATCACGCCGGCGGTCGATTCCCTGAAGAACGGGATGCTGAAGAAGGCCGCGAAGGCGATACCGGGAATCGGAAATACGCTGGACGCGGCCGCGGAGACGATCGCCGGCTCCGCTGTCGTGATCAAAAATGCCGTCGGGACGGCGGGAATGGCGGCGATTCTTTTTTTATGCCTTGTTCCGGTCGTGAAACTTTTGTGCTGTATCCTGATGCTGCGGGTATTGTGCGCTCTGATACAGCCGTTCGGGGAGGCCAGGCTGGTTGAGAGCGTTTCTCATATGGCGGGAGCCGCTTCCCTGCTGCTTCGGATCGTTCTCTATTCCATGGGAATCTTTATGATATCGGCCGCGATGATCACGGCTTCAGTGAAAGGGCGGGGGATATGAGGGAGTGGCTCGGAAGGATCGCCGGAATTTTATGCATCATGACTATTATGTTTCAGCTGCTTCCCGAGGGAAGTTCCGGGAAATATGTGAAATTTTACGCGAGGCTGCTCTATCTGCTTGTCGCGGCGGGACCTGTGCTGCGCCTGTTTACGCAGGAGGATCTGCTGGAGCGTTTTCTGAAGCTGGAGCTTTTAAAAGAAGAGCATTACGATCTGGAGTCGTCTGTTGCGGGATTGGAGGAGCTGAAAAACGAGATGTTCCGAAACGCTTATGAACAGGAGCTGATCGGTCAGTTCGGGGAGATTGCGCAGGCTTACGGCGCTTCAATGGAGGATGCCGGAATCCTGTTTACGGAGGATGATACTCTGCGGGAGGTGAAGATAAAAATTTGTACGAAGGATAACGCGGCCGGGGACGCGGCCGAAAAGATCAGGCGTGAGATCGCCGGGATTTATGGACTGGAACAGGATAAAATACGGATCGAGGAGACGGGAGGCGGATAACAATGAAAAGCTGGCTGGAAAAACTGAAAAAGCCGGGAAGAGACCAGGCGCTGATCCTTCTGCTCACCGGAGTTCTGCTTCTTGTGATCGCCTGGCCCGCCGGGGAGGATGGCGGACAAAAGGAGGCGCCGGAACCTGTGAAGGTGCAGGAAAGCGGCGCTGTTTCTGCGCAGCAGGGGGAGCGGCAGGCGCTTGAGAGCAGGCTTCAGGAACTGCTCTGCCGTGTGCAGGGAGTCGGAAATACACAGGTCATGATCACCCTGAAATCGGATGGGAAAAAGATCGTGGAAAAAGATAAGGAACAGTCGCGGGACGGCGGGGAAAGCACAGCCGGCGAGGGGACAGGGACCGCGTCCTCCGTTCGAAGCAGCGAAAGCACCGTCTATCAAAGGGACGGAAGCGGGGCGGAGGTCCCTTATGTGTCGGAGCAGCAGGCGCCGGAGATTGACGGCGTGCTGGTCGTTGCCCAGGGAGGCGCGGACGCGTCCGTCGCGAAGGAAATTACGGAAGCGGTTATGGCATTATTCGGAGTTGAGGCGCATAAAATCAAAGTAATGAAGATGGAATGAAGGAGGATAAGGTGTGAAACGCATCTTAAAGAAAAATCAAATCATCATCACAACGCTGGCGATCATGATCGCGATTGCCGGATACCTGAACTATTCCGGGAGAATACTGAACGAGGAGGCGGACGCGGTAAGTTCGGACGACAACCTGGTGCTGGTGACAGACGGGGAGATACAGGAAAATACATATGTGGATACCACCGCGGACATTGTCAGCCTGGACCAGGATCTGACGGAGGACCTGACAGCCTCCGCGCCGGATGCGGAAAGTGATCAGGCCGCGGTTGGGGAGGCGGTGCTTGCGAGCGCCCGGGCCGGCGACAATCTGATCGCGGCGGCCAAGCTGAACCGGGAGCAGGTGCGGGCAAAAAGCAAAGAGACGCTGCTCGAGGTGATCAACAATACGAACATCGAGGAGGCGCAGAAACAGGACGCGATCGCGGCGATGACGGATATGGCGCGGATTGCGGAGCGCGAGGCGGCGGCCGAGCTTCTGCTGGAGGCGAAAGGCTTTGAGGACTGCGTCGTCAGCATCACGGACGGGACCGCGGATGTTGTGATCAACGAGGCGGAGATCGACGACGCGAAGCGGGCGCAGATCGAGGATATCGTCACGAGGAAGACGGAGGTATCCGGGGAGAATATCGTGATCACGCCCAGAAGCACACAGGAGGAATAAAAGCGGAAACCGGAATAAACGGCATTTTGAGGCGGCGGGATTCTCCTGCCGCTTTTGTCATGCGCAGTCCCGCATATGGAAATCAGCTGCCGAAGCGGCATGCGGGCTGTATGGATGGAAAAAAGGAAAAACAGACGCCTGTTCGATCATGGAGAAATAAATTTATTTCGGTACTTGACAACAGCGTTAGTATGTGCTAACCTAGAGGAGGTTAGAAAGAACTAACAAAATCTGCTTCCGGGCAGATTCTTTTTCAGACAGGAGGTTAGCAATTTCTAACTTCTTATTGGCATGCGAATTAGCAAATACTAACTAAAAGGAGGAATCCATGATGCCTTTGATGATGGCAGAAACCGGACAGGAAAATTCAATCAAAAAGGTTGGAGGGAAAACGGAAGTGAGGCAGTTCCTGGAGAATCTTGGATTTGTTCCGGGAGCGAAGGTAACCGTGGTTTCCGCGAACGGCGGAAATATCATTGTGAACATTAAGGAATCGCGGATTGCCATCAGCCGGGAGATGGCCGGCAAGATCATGGTATGAGAGGAGAAGGAATATGGCAAGACTGAATTCGGTGGCCTGCGGGAAATCCGTGCGCGTCACGAAGATCAACGGAACCGGCGCGGTGAAGCGCAGGATCATGGACATGGGGATCACAAAAGGCGTTGACATTTACGTCCGCAAAGTGGCTCCGCTCGGAGATCCGGTGGAAGTGACGGTCAGGGGCTACGAGCTTTCCCTGCGGAAGGCGGACGCCGAGATGATCGAGACAGAATAAAAAGATGTGTGCGGCCGCGCGGAGAAATCAGATTTCGGCCGGCACAGAATGACTCTATTTTTTCAGGGAGGGAAAACCAATGGCAGTCAAAATCGCACTTGCGGGAAACCCGAACTCCGGAAAGACGACGCTGTTCAACGCGCTGACGGGCTCGAATCAGTATGTCGGGAACTGGCCGGGAGTTACGGTTGAGAAAAAGGAAGGAAAATTAAAGGAGCAGAAGGATGTCATCGTGACGGATCTTCC
>CANRGB010000086.1 GCA_947630005.1 uncultured Lachnospiraceae bacterium | reverse complement strand
TTTGCCTTCTTCACGGAATCCACATACTGCTGTACGGACTGCTTTCCGTCCTCTGCCTTTACATAGATCTGATCCATGAGGCAGAACTCCTTGAGCTCTTTGTTGACACGGCCGTTGATCATGCCCTCGATGACCTTCTCCGGCTTGGAGGATTCTTTCGGATCGTTCATGATCTGCGCGCGGAGGATTTCCTTCTCATGCGCGATGAACTCATCGCTGATCTCGCCTCTGTTCGTGTACTGCGGTCTCAGAGCCGCTACCTGCATCGCGATGTTCTTTGCCATCTCTTTGATCTCGTCGTTCACAACATCTGTCACAACGTCAACGAGAACGCCGATCTTGCCGCCCATATGCGTGTAGGAAGCGACAAAGCCCTCGGTTTCCGTGACCTGCTGGAATCTTCTGATGTTCATGTTCTCGCCGATGACCGCGATCTGAGCTGCCAGAGCTTCCTTGACCGTCATGCTGCCGTCAAATTTCCACGGCTCCGCAAGGAACGCGTCGATATCCGCCGCTGTCGTATCCATCGCCTGCTCGGCAACCTGCGCTACGTAGTTCTGGAATTTCTCGTTCTTCGCGACGAAGTCCGTCTCAGCGTTGACCTCAACCGCAACCGCTTTCTGTCCGTCCGCGGATACGTCTACTCTTACAAGACCTTCCGCTGCGATTCTGCCCGCCTTCTTCTGCGCGGAAGCAAGTCCTTTCTCTCTCAGAAACTCAATCGCCTTGTCCATATCGCCGTCAGTCGCCGTCAGAGCCTTCTTGCAGTCCATCATGCCGGCGCCTGTCATCTCTCTTAACTCTTTTACCATTCCTGCTGTGATAGCCATTTTGTATTCTCCTCCTGGATTCTTATACCGTCGTCCACAGTCTGATACCAGCAGAACCAGATCGCAGACAGCAACAAATATCTTTCATAGAATTACTCCGCAAACGCCTCTACCGGAGCTTCCTCAACCTCTTCCGGAACCATTTCCTCTGCGCCCTGCTTTGCCTCGATCACCGCGTCCGCCATCTTGGAAACGATCAGCTTGACCGCACGGATCGCGTCGTCGTTGCCCGGGATCACATAATCCAGCTCTTCCGGATCACAGTTCGTATCGCAGATACCGATGAGCGGGATGCCCAGCGTGTGCGCTTCCTGCACGCAGATTCTTTCCTTCTTCGGATCAACCACAAAGATCGCGTCCGGAATCCTCTTCATCTCCTTGATGCCGCCCAGGTTTTTCTGCAGCTTGCTCTGCTCTTTCTTCAGAGCGATAACCTCTTTCTTCGGAAGAACATCAAACGTTCCGTCCTCTTCCATCGTCTCGATCGCTTTGAGACGTTTTACTCTGCTCTGGATGGTCTTGAAATTCGTCAGCATACCGCCGAGCCATCTCTCATTTACATAGAACATACCGCAGCGCTCCGCCTCAGCCTGGACAGCGTCCTGCGCCTGCTTCTTCGTTCCCACAAACAGAATTGATCCGCCGTTCGCAACGATGTCGCATACCGCACGGTAAGCCTCGTCAACCTTGCCGACTGATCTCTGAAGGTCAATGATATAGATGCCGTTGCGCTCTGTGTAGATGTACTCAGCCATTTTCGGGTTCCATCTTCTGGTCTGATGTCCGAAATGAACACCTGCTTCAAGTAACTGCTTCATTGAAATAACACTCATTGTCTTTTCTCCTTTTTGGTTAATATCTTCCGCATGGTTCAAATTCATGGAAACCGAAATTCCGCATCCGCTCCGGCACCGTCCATGAAATTCGCATGCGTGTTTACTGCAACTCTAGTACTATAACATAAAGGGCCTGCGAAACGCAAGCCCTTTCTATTATTTATTTTCCATATTCTGTTACGTTGTATCACACACGCGGCCAGAGCAGCGGCTATTCTCTGCGCAGCGCTTCGATCGGATCCAGGTTCGCCGCCTGCACGGAAGGCAGAAAGCCGAATATGATCCCGATCAGCATCGAGAACAGAACCGCCACCGCAGCCGCCGGGATGCTGACCGCCACGGCCACGCCGGACACCTTGTTGATGACCCTCGCCATGCCGATCCCCGTCGCGACTCCGATGATGCCGCCCATGCTCGTCAGCACGGCCGCCTCCGTCAGGAACTGGCCGAGGATCGTGCTCTTGCGGGCGCCGATCGCTTTTTTCAGACCGATCTCGCTGGTACGCTCGGTCACCGACACCAGCATGATATTCATGACGCCGATGCCTCCCACGAGAAGCGAGATGCTGGCGATCCAGATGAGCTGATTGTTCGTCGCGGCGCTCAGGTCCTGAAGCTTCCGCGCCTGCTCCGCGACATTGTTCGCCTTGTACTTGATCCCGCTTCCGCTCCCGCTTTCCACGGTTTCCTCCGAAGAAACGTCGGAGGCGGTGATCGTCGCGTTCAGAATTTTGGCGGCGTCCTCCCCGGCCTTTTCCATATCGTCCGTGCTGACCGCCTTCACGATCACATTCTCCGGCTCATCGTAGCTATAGATGATCGGCCACGCCGCCTCAGTCAGATAGAGGACTCCGCTCGAATCCGACGTATAATTGTAGTACTGCGAAATGGTTGAGATCGCGGGAGCCTGCGACGGCTTCTCCGCCACCACGCCGACCACGGTGAACGGCACCTGGCTGATCTCCACGATCTTGCCGAGCGGATTTTCTTTGCCGAACATGTTGTTGGCCGCCACATCGTCCACGATCAGAACCTTATGAAATTCCTTGAAATCTTCCTCGACAAAATTCCGTCCCGTCTGCAGGATCAGACCGCAGGTCTTAAAATAATTTTCATCGACGCCGCGCAGCTTCGCGTCGGAGAGAGCCGAATTCTGATAGAACGTTCCGCCGGAGTTCGTCCGCTCATTGTAGCAGGTGACGCTCTCCACGGAATCAAGGTCCAGAATTTTCTGCTTCGTCTCATCGCTCACCTTGCGGAATCCGGAAGGAATCTCCGAGGCGGACCAGATGTAAACCGGATTTCCGTTCTCCGTCATCAGAATATCCACCCGGTTGCTGCCCGCTCCGATCAGGCTCTGCTTGATCTGATCGTTCGTCCCCTTGATCGTCGAGACGATCGCGATGATCGACGCGATTCCGATAATAATGCCGAGCATGGTCAGAAACGAGCGCATCTTGTGGGACCAGATCCCCTGAAAGGACAGCCTTACATTTTCTAACACTTCTTTCTACCTCCTGCTTTATGAGTAATCGAGCTGATCTACTTCCTTTGTCTTCGCGCCTTCCACCACGTTGTTCCCATAAGGGAACGCCAGCTTATCCTGCATGGTGACGCCGTTCACGATCTCGATCGCGTATCCGTAGATCATCCGTCCCGTCTCCACATACTGCTTTGTCAGAAGTCCCTTCTCATCCTGCTTCATGACGTAGGTGCGTCCGTCGCTCTCCGTTCTGACAAAAAACTTTTCCAGATAGATCTTATTGCTGTAATCTTCCACCGTTTCAGAGAGCTGTATCTCGGCCGGACCTTCCTCGATCTCTCCGTTATCGTCGACCAGCGCCATAAACTCATAGTAGGAAGCGTTCGTGTTCTCATTTCCCCAGCCAAAGCTGTAGGATTCCCCGGCACTCGGATATTCCGCGATCTCCTTGATCGTGCCCGTAAAGCTGACGCCTGTCTCGGACATCGTTCCCGAAATCACATCGCCCGTTTTGATCTTTTCAAGGGAAAGCTCATTCATGGAGCCTACCGCGTACAGTCCCTGCGTGCTCGCCACTCTCGCAAAATATTCGTCGTCCGAGCTTCCGTCCTCCGTGCCGATGCTCAGCACCGTGCCGTTCAGCGTGCTCTTTACCACCTTGCCGTCCACAATCCTCTGCTGCTGTCTGACAAGCAGCTCCGTCTCGCGGATCTCAAGCTCGCACTCCTTGAGCTCGGACTCCGTGCTCGCGATCATGTCCTGGAGCTCTTCCGCCGTATATCCATAGTCGTCGCCGAAACCGCCCCAGCCGCCTCCGTCATTCCAGCCGGGATCCCAGAAGTCGGTCTCCGACTCGGGCTCACGGCTGATCCCGTATTTGTCCATCAGTTCCTCGAGAAGCGCCAGATTCCATACCAGCGCCTTTCCCTCTTCCGGAAGCGCCTCAAAGGACGCCCAGGCTTCCTCAAGCGCCGTGATCACGGTAAACTCATCCTGCGACTCGTCGATCGCGTTGATCTGGAGGATCGTATCGCACGCGTCCAGAATATACTGGACGGTGATTTCCGGTCCCCACAGTGCTCCAAGCTCCTCAAAAACCTCCGAAGCCTCCTCGTACGCCACGTACGCCGCGTCGTAATCCTCCGCGTTCGTCGGATCGAGAAGCGCCGTATCGATCTGAAGGATCTTCGCGCTCACATACTTCAGGCAGAGCTCCTTATACTCCTCCTCGAGTCCCTCCGGCGAAAGAGCCTCATCCTCCGCGACCGCCTGTCTCAGACGGTACTGATCCATCGTGTTGATCTCTTCTCCCGCGAAACCTTCCGGAAGTTCTCCGAGCTTCTGCTGGAAAATGCGGATCGCGCTGCTCCAGTCCTCCAGGTACGTCTCCGCCTCTTCCGTGGAGGAAGCCAGCGCACGGAACTGGCTGACATAGATCCCGATATCGGCTTCGTCCGTCTGCGGCTCAGTCTCCTCCGGAATCTCTGTCAGACCGTCCGTCTCACTCTCGCTCTCAGACTCTCCCTCGCTTTCAGATTCCGACTCCGCCTCGCTTCCCGGCTCTTCCTGGCTTTCCGGCTCCGTCTCATCCGGTTCGGTTTCCTCGTTCCCGGCCAGCTCTTCGGCAGCCTGAAGCTTTTCCCCGTACTGTGCGGCCAGCAGTTCCTTCTGATGAGACAGCAGCGGATCAAACGCGTTCAGCAGCTGTTCCGCTTTCTCCTTCGCGTCCGCCTGCTGCGGCTCCCACTCCGCAAGCAGCAGCTCCACGTACCGCGTCTGATAGCCTTTTTCTGCCCCCGAACCTTCCGGCAGGGAACCCAGAAGCTTATCCGCGTAATGGCTCAGGTTCTCCAGGACCTCCGGATCGTCTTCAAAACAGCGGCTGACCTCTTCCCTCCAGACATATCCTCCGGGATTCTCCGCGTCCGTCCGGGCCAGCTTTCCCCAGAAGCTGCTGAGCGCCTGGCTGACAGGCTCCGCGATATCTCCGGAGGAGATCTGATCGGAATGTTCCCGGTACAAAGTATCGAGGTTCTGGATCAGGCCCTCAAACTGAAGGATCATCGTTTCCATCTCGTCTTTTACCTGCTGCGCCTTCAGCGTTTCCTCCGCCTCATTCAGAATCTGAAGCGGTTCCGCCATCTCGGCAAGATTTCTCTGAAAAGCGTTCAGGCTGCCGCAGACTTTCCGGGCATTTCTGACTTTTGTCTCATACGCCGCGTCGTCCGCGTCCGTCCGGGACAGTTCTTCGATCAGCGCCGCCGCGTACTCCACATGGCAGTTCCCGACCGTCTCGACCGCGCTGTATATTTTATCCAGCTCTTTTTCGTATTTCTGTTCGTCCGCCGGCGTCTCCGCCCCGCTTCGCGCCTTCTGCTCCCCGGCATCCGCGCTCTTTTCAGAGGCATCCGCCTTCTTCCACGCCTCGATCAGGTTTCTCTGGAACCGGGTTTTGATCTTATAGGCGCCGCCGTCCTGGTAATCCGCGATGGTGTCGCGGTAAGAAAGCGCTTCGGACAGCAGCCGGGCGCTGGCTTCCTTTGTGATCTCCGCTTTCCGCGCGGCCTTCTCTTCGGGATCCGTCCCGTAAATCTCCCGGAGCTGTCCGGTCAGTTCAAGGAATTTTTCGACCGTTTCCGCCTCCGTCAGATCCGCCGGAAGGTCTGTCTTTTCGCTCTCCGGCGTTTTTTCAGAAGAAGCGTTCTCCGATTCCTCTTCTCCTTTTGCGGTCTCCCCGTTCTCCGCCGCTTTCTCTTCTTTCAGAAGCTCCCGGACATCCTTGTCCCCGGACGGATCTTCCACTTCCTCGACATCAAGAATGCTCAGCCCCGGATCCTCTCCGCCGTCAGAGCCGTCCCCGCCGCCGGAGCCGCTCTCTTTCTCCGCGGGCCGGGCCGCGGCGCTCTCCGGCTCGGCGATCACCTCTTCCGCGGCCTGCGAATCCTCTCCGGACGCCGTCATTGTCGCGTCATTTACTTCCAGGGAGGCTGTGGCGCGCGTCCCGCGCAGCCTCTGAAGCTCTTTCTCAAGGCGCGTTTTGTTGATCTCGTACATCTGAAGCGTGAGCTTATCCATCTCAAGCTCCAGCTCAGGCAGAGTCATATCATAGGAAAACAACGGCGTGCCTTCTTTTACCGTATCGCCCGGCTTCACGAATATCTCTTCGATGTCATACTCATCGTTCAGCGTGACCGTCTGTGCGACCTGCGAGGTTACGGTTCCGTAAAGAGAGCCCTGTTCTCCATAGTACATCTGGTTCACATTGAGCACGGGAACGACGTCCACAGGTTTTGCCTGCCCCTTCATCGCGCGGTAGGCGCCGTAGCCGATACCGCCCGTCATCCCCGCCACAACTACGGTCGTGATCAAAATCGTCCGAATCTTCATTATGACTCCTCCTCTCTCATCCGGCCGGGCTGGTGCGCTCCGAAATCTCCCCGTCAAAAATATCGACCACACGCTTCGCGTACCCCGCGATCCCCGGATCATGCGTGATCATTACGATCGTAACTCCCTCGTCGTTCAGTTTCTGAAACAGCTCCATCAGCTGCCTGCTTGATTTGGAATCGAGCGCGCCGGTCGGCTCGTCCGCGAGCAGGATCTTCGGTTTGTTCACGATCGCCCGCGCGATCGCCACTCTCTGTTTCTGTCCGCCCGAAAGCTGCGTGGGCTTGAAATTCACACGATCCTCGAGCCCCACTTTTTCCAGCGCTTCCCTTGCCCTCTGCCTGCGGACTCTTTTTCTGACACCCGCGTACACCAGCGGAAGCGCCACGTTTTCCAGCGCCGACTGTCTCGAAAGAAGCTGGAAATTCTGAAACACAAAGCCGATCCTCTGCAGACGCACCGCCGCCATCGCCTTATCGTTCAGAGAAAGAACATTTTTCCCGTCCAGCTCGTACTCGCCGGAAGTCGGTTTGTCGAGGCAGCCGATGATATTCATCAATGTGGACTTCCCGGAACCGGACGGGCCCATGATCGCCACGTACTCTCCTTCCTCCACATGAAGCGACACGTCCTTCAGAACCGGGACTGTCATCTTTCCCTGTATATAGTCTTTATAAATATGGTCCAGTCTCAGGATCACGGAACATCCTCCTTTATAATCTGCCGTCTGTTCTGCTTCATTCGCCCATGCTGACATACTCGCCCGTATCCGCGTCATAGTAGCTCATGGCTCCGCCGCCCGCGCCCGCGTCGTAGACTTCCGCGGAACCGCCGCCTCCTTCGACGTACGTATCCGAATCCGCGTCATAATAGCCTTCGCCGCCGTCCGGCGCCGCGCCGTCGAGGCCTTCCATTTCGCCTCCGTTCATCGCCGCGTCGTCAAAACCTTCCATTCCGTCTCCGTTCATTGCCGCATCGTCAAAACTCTCCATTCCGCTTCCATTCAGCGCCGTGTCATCGAGACCTTCCATTCCGTCTCCGTACAGCGCCGCGTCGTCAAAACCTTCCATTCCGTCTCCGTACAGCGCCGCGTCGTCGAGGCCTTCCATCCCGTCTCCGTACAGCGCCGCATCGTCGAGGCCTTCCATTCCGTCGCTGTACAGCGGCTCTTCATAGGTTCCCAGATCCGGTATGCTCATATCTGTGCTGTTGTAGACGACAGGCTGTCCCTCTTCGTATTCATCCATCGGGAAAGCGATATAGTCCTCCTCATCCAGCCCTTCGATGATCTCATACTTCATCTGGTCTTCATCATATTCTCCAAGAGTGACCTCCCGCTTCTCGAGAAGGTTGGAATTGGAAGCGCTCCACACATAATTTTTGCCGTCCTCTTCCATAATATAATAATCTTCGAGCCAGAGTCCCTCTTTCACATCCTCCTGTCCGACGTCCGCTTCCATATAGACATGCTGTCCGAGGATCAGCCCCTCGGAGCTGTCAAGTTCCACATAAAATTTGTAAGTGGAAGATTCCGGACCGGAATCCCCGTAGGAATAATAGTTTTCCTGGTTCTCCTCCACCGGGGACGTATCAATCTCGGAGACCGTACCGTACCACTTCATATTCTCATCCACACGCGAGAAAACGATCATCGGCATCCCCTGCATGATCCCCATCCGGTTCTGCTCGTTCATCTTCCCTTCGATGCGGAAATCTCCTGCCGCGAGGATCGTGATATACGCCGAGCTCTCACTCCCTCCGCCATAGCCGTAATCGTAGGAGGATGCGCTGCTTTCCGGATCCTTCACGTCCTGAATGATCCCTGCCATCTCGGCCGTCACCACCGCGTCATCGATCTCCTCCTGGAGCTTCTGTATCTCCCGTTCTTTCTGCTTGATGTCGTATTCCTTCTGTTTGATGGAATTTTCCTCCTGAAGGATGGCTGTCGTATAGCTCAGCTTCTCTTCCTCCGGCGCCTGAGCCCGCATGCGCTCGTTTTCCGTGATCGCGCGCCTGCTTGTCTCAATCTCTCCCTGCGCGCGCTCGATATCGATCTGCGTCTGGGCAAGCTTATCCTCGCTCTCCTGCGTGTCATATATGAACAGCTTGTCGCCTTCCTTGACCTCGTCGCCTTCCTTGACGTAACATTCCTCCACCTTGCGGTCGGACGCAAGCTTCACCTCGAGAGTCGCCTGCGCCACAGTCTCCCCGCCATAACGTTCCGTCAGACCGTTTCCGCCGCCGATTCCCGTAATCATCGCCACTGAATCCACATGCACCGCATCCTCACTCGTAGAGGAAACACGGTCCGCAGATTCCGTCTGATTTCTCAGATAAAAATAATAATATGCTCCGTATCCCCCTCCTCCGAGGAGTGCCAGTATAAGTACTGTAATCACCACTTTTTTCATCTGAATTCATCCCTTCAATAATTTTTTCTTCCCCTACTATACCACAACTTTGTATAAAAGTAACATCAAAATTCTTAATACTTTTAAAAAACAATAAATGAAGGGAGAATCCCGTTTCCAGGATTCTCCCCTGTGTTAACTGTTAAAATCAGCCTGCAGTATACAATTTAGCGCGCGGCGCCGTATTCTCCTGCCTGTGCCGCTGGCACCTTCTTTACAGTCCCGTATGTTCAGCGATATATTTTCTCGCCTTCAGCGCATACTCAAACGGATTGGCCTTTGCCGGATCCTGCTCCGCCTCAACGACAACCCATCCCTGATAATCCGCCTCTTCCAGAATACGGAAGATCGGTGCGAAATCCACGTCTCCGTCGCCCGGTACCGTGAATGTGCCTGCGCGGACACCCTTCAGGAAGCTCCATTTCTCTTTGCGGGACTGCTCCACAACGTCCTTGCGGAGATCCTTCAGATGAACGTGACGCACACGGTTCACATATTTCTTCAGTACCTTCTCCGGATCAATTCCGGCAAAGGACAGATGACCGCTGTCGAACAGCAGATAGACCAGATCCGGATCTACGGACGCCATGAAACGATCGATCTCTTCCTCTGTCTGCACAACTGTTCCCATATGATGATGGAAGGTGAGTACCATTCCCTTATCCTTCGCGATCTTTCCAAGCTTGTTCAAGCCCGTTGTCAGCAGATCCCATTCCTGATCATTCATGACATACTTGCCTTCCTGGATCGGATGATCAAGCATTCCCTGCGTGCTGTAGCTCTGCTCGGAAACTCCAATGCACTTTGACCCTACCTGCAGAAGGAAATCGCACTGCTTGATAAACGCTTCCTCTGTCTCCTCATAAGGCTTGCTGATCAAAAATGAGGAAAACCACTGATTGCAGATGGTAAGTCCTCTCAGATCAAGCGCTTTTTTCAGCACTGCCGGATCCGTCGGATAATGGCTTCCAACTTCGCATCCCTTAAAGCCTGCCAGCGCCATCTCGCTTATTGTCTGCTCAAATGTATTTTCTTTTCCCAGATCCGGCATGTCGTCGTTTGTCCAGCCGATCGGGGCGATTCCAAGAGATACCTTATTCTTATCCAGCATATTCGTCTCTCCTTATCTTTTATAAATACTCTGTTCGACCCTGGTACAGTTTTGTTTTTCAGGTCTCACTGTCATGCGTTTCCCTGCTTCCCATGGAGCGCATGACCGCTCGACCCTGGTATTATGCAAAATATTTCTTCACGAATGCCTTCGTCACTTCCGCCGCTTTCTTCACGTTCTCCTCATGCGGCATCTCATAGTATTCCGGACGGAACTCCTCGATCGTGCAGACACCGTCGAATCCAATCTCTTTCAGCGCTGAGGCGATCGCCGCGTGGTCAACTACGCCTTCTTCCGGCCACAGTCTCTTGTCGTCGCCGCAGGAGCCAAGCGGAAGATCCTCGCAGTCATTCAGATGATAAACGAAAACTTTCTTTCCGTCCGCATTCCTCAGGTCCTCGATCTTTGAACACATCTCATGGAAGTGGAAGGTGTCCACCGTGATGCCGACGTTGTCTCTGTCAACTGCCTTGACGACGTCATACGCCGTGCCGAACTGATTGATGGAGCAGAACGGCGTGCCGCAGAACTCGAGGGAAATCCTGATGTCAGAGCCGACCTTGTCGGAGAGATAGCGAAGTCTCGCGACTGCCTCTTCCTTGATTTCGGAAACGCTCTTGTCCTTGACGTTGCAGGTCGGAACCGTGATCAGCATCTTCATGCCGATCGCTTTGCAGACCTCAATGATGAAATCTACGTGCTCGTCGATTTCCTTCTCGCCCGCCTCGTCTCTCTGGTTGAAGAACTCCAGCGTGTTGTAAGCCCACGGCTTCAGATTGTGGTTCTTGAACCAGTCTGCCAGTTCCTCAAGAGTGTGATCCTTCAGATACTCTCTCACACAGTCAAATCTGATCTCGATATAGTCAAAACCATACTTTTCGCAGGCCTCCAGATCCGCCATCAGGGACTGTCCTTTGCATTTGAGAGCCGTTGCCTCGTTAAATCCAAGTTTCATATGTCATTCTCCTTTTCGTCTTTATATTTTTCTTTCACTTTCTCTGCCGCACGCCTGTAATGCCATGAATTTCCCCGCGCAGTTCATGCCTCTGCAGCTCTGAGCCGCTTGTTTTTCCAGGAAAATGATTCCGTTCTGATGTTCTGGCATCTCCGTGTCGTGCTGTTATAATACCACTGCGTGCCCGTGCACGCAATATCTTTTTTACACAAATTTGCCAGAATAAATTTATTTATTTTGTATACTTACCATAAAAATAACGGGAAATTTATCAAAAATGCATGAAAATAATGTGAAAAATTTTATTGATTTGGTACAGGTTATCTAAATTTCAGGGAATGCCGCCGCACAGTTCGTTTTTATATCGGTAATTTTGCACGCAATCCATATTACGCCGTGCGGCGGGCATTTCAGTCAGATATTATACTTTGTCTTAATCACAATCTCTGTATACATAAACTCTTTCTCGGGATCTTTTCCGTCAAACAGTTTGTTAAACAGCAGCATTACCGGCTCATATCCCTGCTTATGGGCATCCTGCCCGATCAGGAAGCGGATCTTTCCTTCCCGCAGAAACTGAATATTCTGCTCCGTCAGATCATTCGAGATCACGCGCACTTTTCCTGAGAGTCCGCAGTGCTCCAGCGACTCGCAGACTCCCCGCGCGCCGGAAGCCGTCAGATAGATTCCTCCGAGATCCTGGTATTCCTTCACCATCTCTTCCGCGATCATCCCCGCGATCCGGTCATCGTCAAACGCGTACTGCACATCCAGGATATCGATATCCTCCCGGCAGGATGAAAGCTCTTCGACAAAGCCTTTCGTCCTGTTTTTATTTGAATAATTTGTCGGGTATCCGGATATCACAAGGACTTTGCCCCCGGCCGGCATAATCTCCGCCATCAGTCCCGCGGCCGCGCGGCCGCTCTGTATCGCGTCCTGTCCTACAAAGCAGAGTCTCGACGAATCCTCGATGTCCGAGTTAAATGTCACGACAGGAATGTGCTCCTCCGCGAGTCTGTTTACCGTTTCTCTCAGCCTCTGATCGTCAACCGGCATAAGCGCAATCCCACCGCACCCCTCTTTTCTCAGTTCTCCGATCTCCGCGATCACTTTCTCCGCGCTCATATCCGGGATTTTCCGGACGAGCACGTTTGCCCCAAGCCGTTCGGCCTCTTCCTTTGCCTGAAGGATTCCTTCGAGCACCTTTTCCATGAACGGCGTGCCGGCCACCTGTATGATAACTCCGATCGTGAGCGACCGGCCTGACATCGCAAGCGCCCGGCCTGCACGGTTCGGCTGATAACCCATCTTCTTCGCGATCAGCCTTATCCGCTCCGCGACCTCCGGGTTGATCCGGCCGCGGTTGTTCATCGCTCTGTCCACGGTTCCGCGGGATACACCCGCCGCTTCCGCAATCTGCTGTAATGTTACAGCCATACTTTTCCCCCCATTCATGGGCATAATACCATATATCAAAATTGCACGCAAGTGCTTTTTTGCGTGCAATTTTGATCCCCGAAGGGAGAATTATACCTGCGAAGCCCGCCCCTCTGCGCGGCTGTCCGCGAAAGTCCATCCGCCGGAAACGGACGCACGCAGAAGACAGGCTTCTTTTCATGGTCATAAAATTTACAGCTTTTCCGCAGAAAATTATGCCTTTCTCGTATTCTTTCTCATATCAAGCGCAACAGCCGCCACGATGATGATACCTTTGATGATGTTCGTGTAGTTGTCATCCACACCGATCAGCACGAGGCCGTTGTTGATAACGCCAAGGATCAGGATACCGCAGAGCACGCCCGTTACCTTACAGATACCGCCGGTATGAGAGGTGCCGCCTACGGTCGCAGCCGCGATCGCGTCAAGCTCGTAGTTAAGACCGGAGTTTGCCGGGTCAGCAGATCCCGCACGTCCTGCCAGAAGGATACCTGCCAGAGCCGCGCACAGACCTACCAGGATGTAGGTGAGCACAAGGTTCTTCTCTACGTTGATACCTGCCACACGCGCCGCCTGGTCATTGCCGCCGATCGCGTAGAGGCTCTTGCCAAATCTTGTCTGATTCAGGATGAACCACGCAAGAATGAATACCACAACGAATACAAGGATAATTACCGGGAAACCGCCGATCTTTCCGCTGCCCAGGAAACGATAGCTCTCGGAAAGGTTTGATACCGGACGGCTTGTGAAGATCTTCGCCGCCGCACGGCAGATCAGCTGCCCGCCCAGGGTTGCGATGAATGCCGGCATCTTTGTGTAAGCGATGATTGCTCCCATGATGGCGCCGATTACAGCTCCCATCAGAAGGCCGATGATGATGACTACGACTGCCGGAAGCGGACCTAC
>CANRGB010000085.1 GCA_947630005.1 uncultured Lachnospiraceae bacterium | reverse complement strand
GTGATCACCGTGAAATTTGCCTGTGTGCCGCCCACGAGAAAGTGGACGTCCGCTTTTGTATCGCCGAGGTATTTTTTAATCTCGTCCGCGGCTTTTTCACACCAGGAATCAATTCCGTAGCCGCCGTAACTCTCATTGTTTGTCGCTATGAGCGCCTCCAGGATCTTCGGATGCGCGCCGCAGTTGTAATCATTGTTGAAACGGATCATTTTCAGTCCTCCATCTTTTGTGATTATTGTAAAGCAGATTATTTTTGAATTTTGCGGATACAGGAAAACAGAGTCTATTCCTCCCATCCTTCCATAAAACGCATGGTGACGGAAATATGACGCGCAATCTCGCCGTCCTTCAGCTCGATATCCCGGATATCGGTGACAGGAGGAAGATGATCATTGTCCTCGAGCTCAACGGTGATCCAGTCGTAGGCGGCTGCATTCGCGTTGTCGAGTACTTCGTCGATCGTTTCACCCTCTGCCTGGCAGTCTTCCAGATCCGGGAAGGAGGCGTGATATGTGCCGGTTTCGGTTTTGCGGATAACCGCAGGGTATATAAATTTCATAAAAAAAGGCTCCTTTCGTTGTTCCATTTATATAGGAGTTGACATTTTGCTGTATTCTGCATATAATTAAGACAAAAAGGCGTTGCGACAAGCGGTCAGCCTGAGATTGGGTTGCTGTTAACTCATTTAGCAACCGCTACTTGGCGGAGTGGCGGTTGCTGCTTTTTACGATAATTGTAACGGTAAATCTACCGATATGTAACGTAATTCGCATATGCCTCACCCCCTTTTTGAGGGTTATTGGCCAACCGCCTGCCGCTATGCAGCGCCTTTATCCATTTAAGGACATTTCTATTGTATCAATATAAGTATTTCTTGTCAATCATTGTATATTTATCATGTTCCTGTCAATCCTTTCGGACAGGAGATGATGTAATATGATGAGAAATAAGGGAAAGTCAATTCTGGATTCACTTACCTGTTTTTTTAAAGAGTATGGGAAAACAATTCTGCTGATTCTGACCTTATCCCTGATCGTAAGAGGTTCCGTCCATGCCGCACAGCATGTTCTGCTGCAGCGGGGCATTGCCGGGGAGGTACTGCGCTTTCATGTGCTCGCGAACAGCGACAGCGAGGAAGATCAGAGGGTTAAATATCTGGTGCGGGACGCGGTACTGGCATATCTGCAGGATAAAATGGAAGATACAGAAACCGGGGAAAGTTTCGGACAGCAGGCGGGCTCAGGGGCTGAAAACGTGAATGAAACCCGGACGGATTTGGAGAACCAGGAAATTTCCGGGAGTGTGGAAACCCGGATGACTTCAGAAAATCCGAAAAGCACCGGACGCGCGCAGATGAAAGAATTCCTTCAGAATAATCTGCGCGAGATAGAGCGGATTTCCGACCGGATACTTGCGGAGCAGGGAATGTCCTACCGCGCGGAGGCGGCTCTTGAGACGGTCTGGTTTCCGGATCGGACGTACGGGGACTGCACGTTTCCGGCAGGCTTATATGAAGCGCTCCGCGTGAAGCTGGGAGAAGCGGACGGCCATAACTGGTGGTGCGTCCTCTATCCAAGGCTGTGTTTTTCCGACAGTGTCCACGCGGTCATGGAGGAGGACCAGAAGAAGGAGCTGGAGGAGGTGCTGACCGTGGAGGAATATGAGGAACTGTTAAAACAGCCGCCGAAGTGGAAGATTTCGTTCCGGTGGTTTTAGTATGGTTCAGCCGGAATCATACGGGCGGGTCTGCGCACAGAAGAAACACTCCGGGATGCGGTATAGACTGCCGTTTCCCCGGAGTGTTTTTAAACTTTTATATTTGTCATCCGCTTTTACTCATGAAAATGTCCTGCCGCAGGGCGTGAATATCCGCGGTCTGTGCTGCCCTTTTGCTTATGTGCTGTTCTCTTACGCTTTCTTCTTCAGGTTTGCCCGCTTCCTCAGCGTCGGGTCCAGGATCTTCTTGCGGATGCGCAGGCTCTTCGGCGTGACTTCGAGCAGCTCGTCCGTGTCGATAAATTCCAGGGCCTGCTCAAGGCTCAGGATCTTCGGAGGAGTCAGCTTCAGCGCTTCGTCCGCGCTTGAGGAACGGGTGTTGGTCAGGTGCTTTGTCTTGCAGACGTTCAGCTCGATATCCTCCGGCTTTGCGCTCTGACCGATGACCATGCCGGAGTAGACTTTCTCGCCCGGCCCGATGAACATGATTCCGCGGTCCTGCGCGTTGAAGAGGCCGTAAGCGACAGACTCTCCGGATTCAAACGCGATCAGGGAACCGAGATTGCGGTACTGCAGATCGCCCTTGTACGGACCGTACCCGTCGAAGATCGTGTTCATGACGCCGTTTCCTTTCGTATCGGTCAGGAAATCGCCGCGGTAGCCGATCAGTCCGCGTGACGGAATCGAAAATTCGAGGCGGGAGGAACCGTTCTGTGTGACGCTCATATTCCGCAGTTCGCCCTTCCGCTGGCTCAGCTTCTGGATGACGGTGCCGGAAAATTCTTCCGGAACGTCGATATAGGCAAGCTCCATCGGTTCAAGCAGTTTTCCGTTCGCGTCCTTCTTGTAGATGACTTCCGCCTTGCTGACGGCAAATTCGTAGCCTTCGCGGCGCATGGTCTCGATCAGGATCGACAGATGCAGTTCGCCGCGGCCTGAGACCTTGAAGGTATCGGTGTCGTCCGTCTCCTCGACGCGCAGGCTGACGTCCGTGTTCAGCTCACGGAAGAGGCGGTCGCGGATATGGCGGGAGGTCACGTACTTGCCTTCCTTTCCGGCAAGCGGGCTGTCGTTGACGATAAAGTTCATCGAGATCGTCGGCTCGGAGATTTTCTGGAACGGAATCGGATCCGGCGCGTCGGCGGCGCAGATCGTATCCCCGATGTGCAGGTCCGCGATGCCGGAGATCGCCACGATGGAGCCGATTGTGGCAGACGCGACGTCAACTTTGTTCAGTCCGTCAAATTCGTACAGTTTGCTGATCTTGACCTTCTGCATTTTGTCCGGATCATGGTGATTGACCAGGACCGCCTCCTGGTTGACTTTGATAGAACCGCGGTCTACCTTGCCGACGCCGATGCGGCCTACGTATTCGTTGTAATCGATTGTACTGATCAGCACCTGGGTCGGACCGTTCTCGTCGCCCTCCGGGGCCGGGATATGGTTCAGAATCGTCTCAAAAAGAGGGATCATGCCGTTCGGCTTCTGATTGAGGTCGAGCGTCGCGTAGCCTCCCTTTGCGGACGCGAAAACGAACGGGCAGTCAAGCTGTTCGTCGGAGGCGTCCAGCTCGAGGAAAAGTTCGAGCACCTCGTCGATCACCTCATTCGGGCGCGCTTCCGGACGGTCGATCTTATTGACGCATACGATGACCGGGAGAGCCAGCTCCAGAGCTTTTTTCAGCACAAATTTTGTCTGGGGCATGGGGCCTTCAAACGCGTCTACCACAAGAATGACACCGTCCACCATCTTCAGCACGCGCTCCACCTCGCCGCCGAAATCGGCATGGCCCGGCGTATCCACGATGTTGATCTTTGTATTTTTATAAAAAACAGCGGTATTTTTGGAAAGAATCGTGATACCGCGCTCGCGCTCGAGGTCGTTGGAATCCATGACGCGCTCGGCGACCGCCTGGTTTTCACGGAAAACGCCGCTCTGTTTGAGCAGCTCATCCACGAGAGTCGTTTTCCCGTGGTCTACATGGGCAATGATAGCTACGTTCCTGATGTCTTCTCTGATCATAAACTCCTCCATGGCATTTTTTGCGCATAACGTTTGACTTTAAAAGGAACGGATTTCCTCCGTTCTCTTTTGCTTTGGGCGCGGGGCCGCGCCGGCTGAGGGCTTTTAGCGGCCATGCGCTCTGCGCTGCAGTTAAACGACAAATATTTTGCCGTTTAACTATAACATGATTTTTTGAGATTACAAGAGGAAAAATAAAAATCAGAAAAATTAATGAAAAACCGGTTCTAAAAAGGGGAATTTCTGAATAGAAATAAATAGTACAGGATACAAGAAGAGATACTTCTTAATAAAGAAGGGAGAACCAGGGTTTATGACAGATAAGATCATTGAAAACAATCAGGTTTCCATTATTGGGAAAATTACATCCGGCTTTTCGTTCAGCCATGAGGTTTTCGGCGAGGGCTTTTATACGATGGATATTTCCGTGCAGAGACTGAGCGACTCCACCGATACGATTCCGGTCATGATATCGGAACGCCTGATTGATGTCACACAGGATTATAAGGGGGAATACATTCAGATTTACGGGCAGTTCCGCTCGTACAACCGCCATGAGGAGAAGAAGAACCGGCTGGTGCTGTCCGTCTTCGCGCGGGAAGTCAGCTTCGTCGAGGAGGACAACGACAAGGTAAAGAGCAATCAGATTTTTCTTGACGGCTATATCTGCAAGACGCCGGTCTATCGGCGCACGCCTTTGGGACGTGAGATCGCCGACATGCTGCTTGCCGTCAACCGGCCGTATGGAAAGTCGGATTATATCCCGTGTATCTGCTGGGGAAGAAACGCCCGCTTTGCGTCCGGATTTGAAGTCGGAGGACATGTGCAGGTGTGGGGAAGGATCCAGAGCCGCGAATATGTCAAGAAACTGGATGATGAGTCCACGGAAAAGAGAACCGCCTACGAGGTTTCTGTGAGCAAGCTTGAATATCTGGAAGCATGAAATATATGAATTGCAATTTACGGGGAAATGTAGTAGAATCAGATAAATAAGTGAAACTTATGAGGAAAGTGAGCGTGGCGGTTATTGTTTGCGCAAAGGCGGAGGGATGAGACCGCGTCTGTATGGTCCGGCTGAACGCGCCTGCGGCAGCGGGGGAACCCATGCGGTGTGTTTTGACCTGTCGTCCGAACGATAGCCCGGAAAATAAGAGGTGTGAGAGATGAGCGAGCGATATGTACATATCTTTTGCGGAACCGGTACGGGCAAGACGGCCGCCGCGACAGGGAGAGGACTCCGTGAGGCCAGCAGGGGAAAGAGCGTGTTCATGATTCAGTTTTTAAAGGAAAAGCAGTCCGACATCGGCAAGGAATTCTTTGATCGGCTTGAGCCGGAGCTGAAGCTGTACCGTTTTGAGAAATTCCCCGAAAATTATGAGAGTCTGACGGACAAAGAGAAAGCAGATGAGACGAGGAACATCCGCAACGGACTGAATTTTGCGAAAAAGGTTCTTCTGACGGACGAGTGCGACGTGCTGATCCTTGACGAGATACTCGGTCTGGTGGACCAGGGAATCGTGACGGCAGATGAGATAAAGACGCTGATCGAGGCGGCTTCCAATACGATCATCTATCTGACCGGCACGGAGCGGTGCGAGGAGCTGTGGCCTTATGCCGACGAGGTGACAGAGCTGACGACGCAGTACCGCAAAGAAAATAAAGAAAATAAGGAAGAGTAATCAAAGCAGAATAATTAAAGAAGAGTAATTAAAGAAGGGCAGTTAAGAAAGAGTAATCAGGAAAGAAAGAGAAGAAGAAAAGAAAGAAAAATAACAGGGAAAAATAAAAGAAGAAAATAAATAAATGAAAGAAGATAAACAGGAAAGATAAATATTGGTGTTGACAATACTTTCAGCAGGTGCTATAGTTATGGAAATTCAGAGCTGATAGAGGTTGCGCGATTCAAAAGTAGCCAGTTGGATGCATGCAGATGCAGAGGAATGCTGATGAAAGGGGATAGCGCCGAAAGGAAACAGTATCTGCGGCTGCTTTCTTGGGCATGAGGCGAACAGCTTTATGACTGTCATCGGAAACCGATGGAGGGCTATCTCTCGAAGAATTCCTGATTATGTGTTCTTTGGGGCTGCCTTTTGACAGCCCCTTTTACTGTATAAGTCCAGTCTCCGTGCAGAGACGGGAGGCAAGTTTACTTGCCAGACCGGCTATGCACAGGAGACGACAACAGGTATGAGCAATACAGCAGCGTGAACAAAGTGAACGATGCGAATTGCGAATACCTGTAGGATTGCGTGAGTGCGCAAGCACGGAGCAATCCATGGACTTATATTCGTAGAGGTATCCCCAGCGCGGGCATGATCGTTTACTATGAAAGAGGAGGATGAATATGGCACTATTTACTGGAGCAGGTGTGGCAATCATCACACCGATGCATGAGGACGGAACCGTTAACTTTGAAAAGCTCGGAGAGATTCTGGAGGACCAGATCGCCCACAAGACCGACGCAATCATCATCTGCGGAACGACGGGGGAGGCCTCCACGCTGACGCATGAGGAACATCTCGAAACGATCGGCTACGCGATCAAAAAGGTAGCCGGAAGAATTCCGGTCATCGCGGGAACTGGGTCGAACTGCACAGAGACAGCGGTTTATCTGTCCGTGGAAGCGGAAAAGATGGGAGCGGACGCCGTGCTTCTGGTGACGCCATACTACAACAAAGCGACGCAGAACGGACTGAAGAAGCATTTCGCGACAGTCGCGAATTCCATCAGCATCCCGGTTCTTCTTTACAACGTGCCGAGCCGTACGGGCTGCAACATCCTTCCGGAGACAGCGGTATGGCTGGTAAAGAATGTGAAGAATATCGTCGGGATCAAGGAAGCGTCCGGGAATATCTCCCAGGTTGCGAAGCTGATGCGTCTGGCAGGCGGAGAGATCGAGCTTTACTCCGGCAACGACGATCAGATCGTTCCGCTTCTGGCTCTCGGCGGAAAGGGCGTGATCTCCGTGCTTTCGAACGTAGCGCCGGAGCAGACGCACAACATCGTGGAGACCTTTATGAAGGGCGACGTACAGGAAAGCTGCCGTCTCCAGCTCGAAGCGCTTGATCTGATCGACGCGCTGTTCTGCGAGGTGAATCCGATTCCGGTCAAGAAGGCGATGAATCTTCTGGGCTGGGAGGCAGGACCTCTGCGCGGACCTCTTACCGAGATGGAAGAGGCGAACGCCGCGCGCCTCGAAAAGGCGATGAAGGAGTACGGGATTCTGTAAACTGCCGGAACCATGAAACCGGCGCGAAAGAGGATTCCGTAAAAGCGATCTGAATCAGAAAGGAATGCTGTGCTGGCTCCGTAGAATCTGCGGCAGCCGGCACAGCGCTGTATACACGAAATTATGGCAGCCGCCGTCCCGAAGACGGAACGCGGCCGCCGAAAAGGCCGCGGAGCGGGAGATTTTCTGATCCGCGGCCGGGTTTTGAAAAAGTCAGACGGATCCTGAGGAATGAAAGAGAGATAAAGGAAGGGAATTATTCAATGACAAGGATTATTTTGAGCGGATGCTGCGGATATATGGGACGGGTCGTCACGGATATTGTTTCGGCGGAAGAAGGCGCGGAAATCGTGGCGGGAATCGACATCGCGGGGCAGGGGAACCAGTCTTATCCGGTGTTTACAAAGCCGGAGGACTGCGATGTGGAAGGAGATGTGCTGATCGATTTTTCCTCCCCGAAAGCGCTGAACGGGCTTCTCGCGTTCTGCACCTCGCGCAAAGTGGCGGCGGTTTTCTGCACGACCGGATATACGCAGGAGCAGATGGACAGGATCAGGGAGGCGGCGGCGCACACGGCGGTCATGAAATCCGCGAACATGTCGCTCGGCGTGAACCTGCTGCTGGAGCTTTTGAAAGACGCGGCGAAAGTGCTTGCGCCGGCAGGATTTGACATTGAGATCGTGGAGAAGCATCATAACCGGAAGGTCGACGCGCCGAGCGGAACGGCGCTCGCGCTTGCGGACAGCGTCAATGAGGCCCTGGATAATGTGTACGAGTACACCTACGACCGCTCCCAGGTGAGAAAGAGCAGAGACCGGCATGAGATCGGCATCAGCGCGGTCCGCGGCGGCAATATCGTCGGCGAGCATGAGGTTATTTTTGCGGGGCTCGACGAGGTGATCGAATTCAAGCATACCGCATATTCAAAGAGCGTGTTCGCAAAAGGCGCCGTACAGGCGGCGAAATATCTTGACGGAAAGCCGGCAGGCTTTTATGATATGAAAGATGTGGTGCTTGCGTAGCGCGGGTTTCGGGCGAAAGACGTCTGCCGGCGCAGGGCCGCAAAATCCGCGGGCGGTCCGGGAACCGCTCTGTGTGAGGACAAAGTGAAAAGACAGAAATGAAAGTTCGGAGGAACCAGAAGATGAAGAAGGTTGTGAAATTTGGAGGAAGCTCTCTGGCGAGCGCGGAACAATTCCGCAAGGTGGGAGAGATCATACATGCGGACAAAGACCGGCGGTACGTGGTGCCGTCCGCTCCGGGGAAGCGTTATTCCAGCGATACAAAGGTCACGGACATGCTCTACGACTGCTATAATTCCGTGTCCGCGAACAGCGACATCAGCCAGAAACTGCAGGCGATCAGGGAGAGATATCAGGAGATCGTCGACGGGCTTGGGCTGGAAGTGCAGCTGGATGAGGAATTTCAGACGATCCGGGAAGAGTTTGAAAATCAGGCGGGCAGCGATTACGCGGCTTCCCGCGGGGAATACCTGAACGGGATTGTGATGGCCGCCTATCTGGACTATGAATTTATAGACGCGGCCAGTGTGATCTGCTTTGACGAGGACGGCGTGTTTGACGCCGAGAAGACGAACAAGGTCATGAAAAAGCGTCTTGAGACTGTGGAAAGGGCCGTTATCCCGGGCTTTTACGGAGCAATGCCTGACGGAAGCATCAAGACGTTCTCCCGTGGCGGCTCCGATATCACAGGTTCCATCGTCGCCCGGGCGATCGGCGCCGATCTGTATGAAAACTGGACCGATGTTTCCGGCTTTCTGGTGACGGATCCGCGCATCGTCGAGAATCCGGAGACGATCGAGACGATCACCTACCGCGAACTGCGCGAGCTTTCCTATATGGGCGCGACCGTGCTCCACGCGGATTCGATCTTCCCGCTCCGCCGCGAGGGGATTCCGATCAACATCAAGAATACGAACCGCCCGCAGGATCCGGGCACGCTGATTGTCGAGAGAACCTGCCGCCGCCCGAGATTCACGATCACCGGCATCGCGGGCAAAAAAGGGTTCTGCGCGATCAACATCGAGAAAGATATGATGAATTCGGAGATCGGCTTCGGCCGCAGAGTGCTTCAGGTCTTTGAGGAGAACGGAATCTCCTTCGAGCATGTGCCGTCCGGCATCGATACGTTTACGGTAATTGTGCACCAGTCGGAATTTATGGAGAAAGAGCAGAACGTCATCTCGGGTCTTCACCGTGCCGTGAATCCGGATCTGATCGATCTGGAAGCGGATCTGGCTCTGATCGCGGTCGTAGGCCGCGGCATGCGCGCAACCCGCGGAACAGCCGCCCGCATCTTTGCGGCGCTGACGCACGCCAACATCAACGTCAAGATGATCGACCAGGGCTCGAGCGAGCTGAATATCATCATCGGCGTCCGCAATGAGGACTTTGAGAACGCGGTCCGCGCGATCTACGATATTTTCGTGCTGACGCATCTCTAAAAAATAATTCCCGCAAAGATTACATCCGTTCGGGTAATCTCTGCGGGAAATTTTATTGTATCTTTTTATTTAATTACCTTGATCCATCCTTCGGGCGCCTGAAGTCTTCCCATCTGGATACCTGTCAGGGTCTCGTACAGTTTCTTCGTGACAGGTCCCATCTCGGTCATGCCGCTCGCGAAGCAAATCTCCCTGCCGTGATCGTTGATCTTGCCGACCGGTGAGATAACCGCCGCGGTACCGCACAGACCGCACTCCACAAACTCCGGAACCTCCTCGAAGAGGACCTCGCGCTCCTCGACCTCAAGTCCGAGATAATCCTTCGCGACGGTGATCAGTGAACGGCGCGTGATGGACGGAAGGATGCTGCCGGACTTCGGCGTGACGATCTTGTTGTCCTTTGTGACGAACAGGAAGTTGGCGCCGCCGGTCTCTTCCACCTTTGTCCTTGTGCCCGGATCGAGATACATATTTTCATCAAAGCCCTGACGGTGCGCGTCCATGATCGCGTAGAGGCTCATCGCATAGTTCAGACCGGCTTTGATATGGCCTGTCCCGTGAGGCGCCGCACGGTCAAAATCGCTGACACGGATCGTAAGCGGTTTTACGCCGCCCTTGAAATACGGGCCGACCGGCGTTGTGAAGATGCGGAACTGATACTCGTCGGCCGGCTTGACGCCGATGACCGCGTTGGTTCCGAACATATTCGGACGGATATACAGCGTCGCTCCTGAACCGTAAGGCGGAACATAAGCCTCATTGGCCTCGATGGTCTTCACCACGGCGTCCACGAAACGCTCTTCCGGGAAGACCGGCATCTCGAGACGTCTGCAGGAGTTTGCCATACGCTCAGCGTTGAGATCCGGGCGGAACGTGACGATATGTCCGTCCTCGGTCGTATAAGCCTTCAGTCCTTCAAAGCAGGTCTGCGCATACTGAAGAACGCCTGCGCACTCCGTGATCGTGACCATGGAGTTGGAGGTCAGCTCTCCGTCGTCCCAGCTGCCGTCTTTGAAGTTGGAGACAAAACGCTTTTCGGTCTCGATGTAGCCAAAACCGAGATTTGCCCAGTCGATATTTTTCTTTTCCATAATAAAGTCATCCTTTCCCTTTAGTATCAGGGGGCAAAGTATCTTTCCCCACACTATAATCAGTAGTTTACGCCTGCTTTGGCACTGTGTCAAGATAAAGTTCATAATAGAAATCGCAGATTGAGGGGCGAGGAAAATTGAGCAAGGGCAGTTTTTTCCTTCTGCCCGCCGCGTGGTCCGCATACTGCGTCAGCAACCAATCTCCATATGCAGGTCAGAGTATCACATAAATTCTATTATAAATGCTGAAGAAAACAAAAACATCAAAAAGAGTATTGAACGATAAAAATATATATGATATACTATAAAAAACAACTGATTATAAAAGCGAGGAGTGATATTTTGCGGCACAGAGTACGTATGGAATCCCCGTTTGGAACAATCTGTATCGAGGATGACGGGGAAGCTTTGACGGCTCTCTATCTGGACAATCAGAACGGAAAATCGGGTGCGATGGGAAGACAGGCGGAGAGTATGAACAAAGAAACGGATGATGAGGAAAGAAAACCGGAGAATGAGGATAAAAAAGTGAGGGATGCTGCCAGAGAGACGGAGAATCTGAACAGGAAGCCGGACAGTATAGAGGAAACGCAGCAGGAAGCCGGGGGTTCGGAACTTCTGAGCCGTGCGGTGGCGGAACTTCAGGAATACTTTGCGGGAGAGAGAACGTCCTTTGATCTGCCGCTTCATCCAAAAGGAACGGAATTTCAGAAACTGGTGTGGAGCGCTCTGCGGGAGATTCCCTACGGAGAGACGCGCAGTTATGGGGAGATCGCACAGGCGATCGGCCGGTCAAAAGCCTGCCGCGCGGTCGGCGGCGCAAACAATAAAAATCCGATCATGCTGTTTATCCCCTGCCATCGCGTGATCGGAAGCGACGGCAGCCTGACCGGTTTTGCCGGAGGACTGGACATGAAACGGCGTTTGCTGGAGATGGAGGCGGCGAACCGTCCGGTTTTCGGAGAGACCGGAGATGTTGAAGATGAGAACTGTATAATTTCCGTCAAAACCGGAAAGGAAAATCCCCCGGGGTTCCGGGAAGCGGAAGAATCAGGCTGCGGAACTTCTGACGGAGCGGATGCGGCAAGAACCGCGGCATCCGGGAGCGCAAAAAAGCCGGTCTGTGAACCTGCCGGAGAAGTGGAATCTGCGTATGGGAAAGAGCCGGAACAAATAGAAATCCGCGAGACGCGGCCGCTTTATGCGCAGGCCCGCACATGGGAATCGACTGCTGACGCGGTATGCGGGCCGCACGGCGGGCAGGAGAAAAAGCTGCCTCCTACCCGATCATGCGGCAAAAATGAGGCGTCTCTGAAAGACTACTATGAACTGCCGGACGACCGCAGGGCGGAGCTGATCGACGGCATATTTTATGATATGGCGGCTCCTTCCCTGGCACATCAGGGAGCGGCGGCGGAACTGTACAGCAGACTTCGGGACTATATCGTAAGCCAGAACGGCAGCTGTTATCCGCTGATGTCTCCGTTTGATGTGCAGCTTGACTGCGACGACAGGACGATGGTACAGCCGGACGTCGCGGTAGTCTGCGACAGAAGCAAACTGAAAAACCGCTGTGTATTTGGGGCGCCGGATCTGGTGATCGAAATCCTCTCGGATTCCTCAATAAAGAGAGACTGCGTGCTGAAGCTTTCCAAATACATGAAGGCGGGAGTACGGGAATACTGGATTGTGGATCTGGAGAGCCGGAGAGTACTCGTATATGAATCGGGCAGGGAAGTCAGTCTTTCAGTTTATGGGACGGACAGCCGGATTCCCGTCGGAATATTTGATGGAAACTGCGAGATTGATTTTGCGGAAATTTATCAGTGGATCCGCTTTTTGCTCATGTAAAAATGGAGCGCATGACCTTTCGGCCCTGGCATCATGTAATTAAGATTATCCTGATAAAGAAAAAGCCCCGCGGAGGATGCGGCACAGCAGCAATGCCGTTTCTTCCGCGGGGAATTTTTTCAGATGCGCATGCCCAGGTAAGGAAACCGGCTGTTGACGCAGTACCTGGGCCGCGCGGCGAGCAGGAAAAAACTGCCTCCTGCCCGATTCAGATCTCGACAACAAAGTCAGAGCCGTCAAAGGGTGAGAAATCGTCGTCGTCCTCCTCGTCCTCGTCATCCGGCCACTCATAAAATACACAGCCGTACGAAGTGAGATCGAGCTTCTTCTTTTCGAACAGAGTCTTTGTCAGAAGGTCCGCCTGTTCCTGTCCGGCATGAATGCAGATATCCTCGCCGCCGAAGAAGACGAGAAGCTTGGCCTCATCTATATACTGTGTGTTTGTCACGTCCGTGACAGAAAGACTCTGGTTTTCCGGGTTGCGGTATAAAATACGCATTGTGAAAATTCCTCCTCCTATATGGTAAATTCCGTGTAAGTATAGCATTTTTGGAAGAGGGAAGCAATGTTTTTGTGCTGCTGCTTCACAGATGGTTCTTTTCGGCTTTCGTCTGACGATCACGTATTACTCCGATTTTACATTTCTTTTACCGGAACCCGGTTTTGCATTTTACATTTTCTTCGTACAATTCCCACTGTAACAAGTTAATGTGTCAGGTTGATAAGAAGTCCTGACGGCAGGCGGGCGCGGCGAAATGGCGGCAGTCCCCCGGGCGGCATAACCGGAAAGAGGCTGAACGCACACGCGGCAGCGAATAAAGTCTGCACAGCATAGGAAGATGTCTGGTGATACAGACTCGAATCCCGGGCAAGCTTTGCGGGCGAATCTTGAATCCTGCCTGTTTGATGTAAAAAAGGAGGATAAATTAGTGTGAAAGAAAGTAGAGGAAAGCCAAAAAATGGCGCACTAAAACAAGCTATTGAAAAATAGCCTTTTGA
>CANRGB010000084.1 GCA_947630005.1 uncultured Lachnospiraceae bacterium | reverse complement strand
CTGCATTACAGCTTTGCGGAGCGGGCTCTGGAGGCCGGGAAGAACGTCATAGTGGAAAAACCCATGACCAGCAGCATCACGGAGGCGGAAAAGCTTTCAGATCTGGCCCGGAGAAAAAACCAGTATCTGTTCGAGGCCATCTCTACCCTGTATCTGCCGAATTATAACAAGATCCGGGAATGGCTTTTGAGGATCGGCACAGTGAAGATCGTCACCTGTAATTTCAGCCAGTATTCCAGCCGCTACGATGATTTCCGCAATGGGACGGTTCTCCCGGTTTTTGATCCGGAGAAAGCAGGCGGGGCGCTGATGGACCTGAACCTGTATAATCTTCATTATCTGATGGGCCTGTTCGGCGAGCCGCGGTCGGTGAAATATCTGCCTAATATGGAGCGTGGGATCGACACCAGCGGGATTTTGACGCTTGCTTTTGACGGATTCAGAGCGGTCAGCATTGCGGCGAAGGACTGTTCTGCTCCCTGGAATTATGTCATTCAGGGGACGGACGGCTATATTCTGCAGAAAAGTCCCGCGAACTTCTGCGGGGAAGTGCTGCTTCATCTCAAGGATGGAACAGAGGAGACATTCGACAGCCGGCCAGCCAGCCGGCTGGAGCCGGAGTTCCGGGCGTTTGTCCGGGAGATCGCTTCCGGGAAACGGGAATTCTGTTATAAAATGCTGGAACAGAGCGTTGCGGTATCCAGAGTGCAGACAAAAGCGCGGCTCGACGCGGGAATTTATTTCCCGGGGGACAAAGAGCTGAAGTGAGGCCAAAGTCTTGGATATGAGCATGCTGAAGGCCTTTTTTGAGACGGCACGGACCCTTCTCTGTTAGATGGGGAAGGGGCGCAGCGATTTGCTTCAGAAGAAAAAACAGGATATAGTATTTTCAGAGAGGAAAACATGAGGACTGAAAGGGGAACAGCCAAATGAAAATGCCCAGGAAGAAACTCCCGATTGGGATTGAAAATTTCGAAAAACTTCGTTCTGACGATTTTTACTACGTTGACAAGACCGGACTGATCCGTGATCTGCTTAATAACTGGGGGGAAGTGAACCTGTTCACGCGCCCGCGGCGGTTCGGGAAAACGCTGAACATGAGCATGCTGGAGCATTTTTTCTCTCTGGACGGGGATAAAAGCATTTTTGACGGGCTGGAGATCGCCAGAGAGAAAGCGCTCTGTGAGGAATACATGGGGAAATATCCGGTCGTTTCCATCTCCCTGAAGGGAATCGACACGAGAACCTATGAGACGGCATATCAGATGGCGGTCCGGATCATCATGGATGCCGCAGCAAAATTCTACTTCCTCCTGGACAGCGAGAAGCTGAATGAGCATGATAAGGCGGAATACAAGGATCTCCTTGATAAAAAAATGAATGAGGGCCTGGCGGGCAGCAGCCTGAAGCTGCTGTCAGGACTGCTGGAGAAGCATTACGGCAAAAAAGTGATCCTGCTGATCGATGAATATGACGTCCCACTGGCGAAAGCCCACGCGAACGGGTACTACGACCAGATGATCTCCCTGATCCGCAGCCTGCTGGGGCAGGCCTTAAAGACGAACAGCAGCCTGAAGTTTGCGGTGCTGACTGGATGTCTGCGGATCTCGAAGGAGAGTATCTTCACCGGGCTGAACAACCTGAAGGTGCTGTCAGTCGCGGATGAGCGCTTTGACGAATATTTCGGGTTTACGGACAAAGAAGTGAGGGAGCTTCTCGCATATTATGGTATAGAGGACCATTATGAGGCGATACAGACCTGGTATGACGGCTACCAGTTCGGGAATGTGGAGGTATACTGTCCGTGGGACGTGCTAAACCACTGTGATCGGGCCCGGAGCGCCCCGGACGCGCAGCCGGAGAACTACTGGATCAACACGAGCAGCAACGATGCAGTGGCACGGTTCATCCGGGAAACGGGAAACACGGCGATGCTCAAACGGGAGATTGAGCGCCTGGTGGCCGGTGAGACTGTTGAAAAGGAAATCCGTCAGGAACTGACGTATCCGGAGATTTACCAGACGGTCGATAACATCTGGAGCCTGCTCTTTACGACAGGCTATCTGACGCAGAGAGGGAAGCCAGAAGGAAGGATTATGAAACTGGCGATCCCCAATCTGGCGGTGAGGGACATCTTTGTGACACAGATCATGGAATACTTTAAGGAGAATGTGCGGGAGGACGGGGAAACGCTGAACCGTTTCTGCGAAGCGCTGCAGAACGGGGAAGCGGAGGAAGTGGAGAAGATCTTTACCGGGTATCTGAGAAAGACAATCAGCATCCGCGACACAGCCGTGAGGAAAGAGATGAAGGAGAACTTCTATCACGGCGTATTGCTTGGGATCCTGGGAGTGAAGAGCCGGTGGGGAGTCACGTCCAATCGGGAGATGGGGGAAGGGTACGCGGATATCCTTGCGGAGCCGGACACGGGAGATATGGGAATCATCATTGAAGTGAAATATGCACATGACGGGAATCTGGACGCGGCGTGTGAGGAAGCCCTGAAGCAGATTGAGCATACCGGGTATGAGGATGACCTGGAGGATGATGGAGTGGAAAAGATCCTGAAGTACGGGATCGCGTGTTATAAGAAACGGTGTCGGGTGATGCTGGAGAGAAAAGCTCTTTCCTTGAGTATGTAATTTCCCAGTAGACATGTTACTGGTAATGCAGGCAGGATCGAACGTAGATGATATGGAACATGAGTTCTGTATTTTTTGTGTTCGATCTTTTTTTATGCGCAGGCCTGCTGATGCGAAGGGCGGATGAACCTGATCTGAAGGACGCTCTTGTCACACTGATGAGGATGCTCCATGCTCATTATGGGCGAAAGGTGATCCTTCTGATCGACGAGTACGATGTGCCTCTGGATAAAGCGAATGACAACGGTTATTACCGGGAGATGGTGAATTTTCTCCGGGGATTTCTGGGGGAGGCGTTTAAGACAAATCCGGATCTGTATTTTGCCGCAGTGACAGGCTGTCGGCAGATCCCGGACGCGGAGCCGGAGCTGTACTGGGAGAACAGCAGTTCCGATCAGCCGATCCGTCTGGTCAGCCATAAATAGCGGGATGTTCAGCACATCATCGTCCAGCTTCAGATTGTTCAGCGAGAACCGCACACGAAGTTTGACCTGATCCGGGAACAGCTCTTTGAATTTTTTCAGGCTCCTGCTGGTGAGGTTGATTTCGGACTTGACCTCTACAGGGAAAATATCATTCTCCCGCTGGATAAGGAAGTCTACCTCGTAGGGCGGATTGCTCTGGCTCCAGTACCGGGGAACTACTTCAAACTGTGTGATTAAGGTCTGCAGCACAAAGTTCTCGGTCAGTGCGCCTTTGAACTCGGTGAACAGACGATTGCCTTCTCCGAAGGCTGTAGGAGCCAGCTGGGCCAGGCGGCGGAGCAGTCCCACATCCACCAGATAAATTTTAAACGCAGACAGGTCATCATAGGCAGCCACCGGCAGACCAGGAGCGGTACTGCGGTAAATTTTATGTACCAGCCTGGCATCATTATATTCTGAATACATGAAAAATACAACCCGCATCACAAAATTATTAATGTTTTGGGGAACAGCAATCACATTTTTATACCTGTTAGCGGACGACGAAACTTAGGTGTTCTGACACCAATGGAGAAATACAAACAATATCTGGCGGCAGCGTAAAAACTGCCGCCAGACCTAAATCTGATGGCAGAAAATTTTTATTTTTTTATTGTCTGCTTGACGGGGAGCGGTTCAATTTTCCGACAGCCCCTTTCTGTATTCTGATGCGCAAGTCCGCATATGGAAATCAGCTGTCTGCTGCATGCGGGCCGCGCGGCAGGCAGGAGGGAAAACCGCCTCCTGCCCGATTATTCTGCTTGTTTTTCGTCAGCAGGTTGCCCCGCCTTTCACGTTCTTCTCAAGAATCGCCTGTTTATCAATCTGCGAGTTCAGAAGTTTGTCCTCGACATAGTCAAAGCCGAGACGGTTGATCGTGTCCGCGAAGCGCTCGCCTGTGAGCCCCTCGTCGCGGAAGAGAAGGATCGCGCGCTCAACGGTATCCATCACTTCTTCTTCCGTGAGGAACAGTCTGGAGAGCGGTTTTCCGTGCGCGGTCTTCTTGCCCCAGCGGCCGCCCACATAGATTCTGTAGCCGTTCCGGTATTCCTCGGTCACGCCGAACGGACATTTGCCCTTGCATCTGCCGCAGCTGTTGCAGGCCGCGGAATCCACGTTCAGCATTCCGTCCTTCACTGTCGCCACCTTGATCGGACATGCGGTCTCCACCTGGCATTTCTTGCAGCCGCGGCACTTGGAGAAGTCGAACATCGGCATGCGCTGTCCGATGATACCCAGATCATTCAGGTCGGGCTTCACGCAGTTGTTCGGACATCCGCCGACCGCGATCTTGAACTTGTGCGGCAGAGTGACAGTGTGATAACCTTTGTAGAATCTTTCGTGAATCTTTGTGCTGAGGTCAAAGGTGTCGGCCAGTCCGTACTGGCAGGTGGTACCCTTACAGGAGACGACAGGGCGCACGAGGGATCCGGTTCCTCCGGTTTCCAGTCCGTGCTCGGCGAGGAAAGCGATGATCGCGTCGGCATTCTCGTATTTGACGCCCTGGATTTCCATGGTGAGGCGCGTGGTCATCGTGATTTCACCGCTGCCGAATTTTTCCGCGGCTTCCGCCACCGCGTGATGTTCTTCCGTCGTGATCTTGCCGTTTCTGGTGATCACACGCACATTGAACACGTCATTGAACCGCTTGTCCTGCAAAAAGCCCAGCCCTTTCAGCCGTTTAATCTCCGCGGCCGGAAGCTTGCCGTCTTTGGGCAGCGCGGTTTTGATTACATTGAAGGTGGCGCCGCCTTCCAGAACCTTCGTGTTGACAAAGCCGAGGGCCCTGAGTTTGTTCTGGGTGAGGTAGCCTCTCTTTCCTTTGGCGCAGACCAGAAGAAGCTTGTCGTCTTTGTTGTATTTCTCCGCTTCCTCCGCCGCTTTGGTCAGGTCAAGCCACTGCGCTCCCGGTATGGTCGGAGCCGGATGCGCGTCGATCACCGTATAATTTTTCGCCGCGCCTTTTGCGTATTCGGCCGGCGTAAAGCTGTCGATTCGGCCGCTTAATTTGTTCAGAAGAATGCCGCAGGCCGCCGCGAACGGGTGAATCGCGGTGGAGAACGGCGGCGCGTAGGCGAAATCCATGGACGCGAAATCTTCCGCTTTCAGCTTTGCGCTGATGCCGACTACCGCGATGTCCGCCATCTTGTCGACCGCGCCTTCCCCGATGATCTGCGCGCCGAGAAGCACATGCGTGTCTTTGTCGGCGATGAGCTTGGTGACAAAGCTGCCGGCGCCAGGGTAGTAGTGGGCCTTGTCGTCATTGATAGCCACGACAGAGACCGGATCGAATCCGGCTTCTTTTGCCTGCGCTTCCGTAAGTCCGGTTCTGGAGGCGTTCAGGTCGTCCGCCAGTTTCACGACGCCTGTGCCGAGGCATCCGGGATATTCGGTCTTTTCTCCGCCAAGGGAGAGGGCAAGCGCCCGGCCCGCAATATTAGCCGTAGAGCCCATAGCGGACCACTGAGGCTTTCCGGTCATGCGGTTTTTCACCATGGCGCAGTCGCCGACCGCGTAAATATCCGGAAGATTTGTCTTCGCACACTCGTCGGTGACGATGCAGCCTTTTACCATCTCAAGGCCGGTATCCGCGAGGAATTTCGTCGCGGGACGGATGCCAAGGGCGAGAACCGCCATGTCGGCAGGGATTTCTCCGGCGGAGGTTTTGATGCCGGTTACCTTTTCGGTTCCGCTTATGGATGCGAGCGGAGTTCCAAGGAGGATGCGGAGACCTTTTCCCTGCAGCTTTCTGCGCAGGTAGTCCGCCATCTCCGGGTCAAAGATGTTGGGCATCAGCTGATCCGCCATATCGATCAGCGTGACGGAAAGTCCCTTTTTCATCAGATTTTCTGCCAGTTCAAGGCCGATGAATCCGCCGCCTGCCACAACAGCGCTTCTGCAGTTTTCAGCGTAATCTCTGATCTGTACCGCATCCTCAGGTGTGCGGACCGTGAACACGCCGGGAAGCTTTGCTCCTTCTACAGGAGGTACGGCAGGTTCCGCGCCCACGGCGATGACGAGATTATCATAAGACACTTTTTCGCCGCGGACGGTGATGGTCTTGTTTTCGGCGTCAACAGCCGTGACTTCGCTTTCCGTGTGAACCGTGACGCCCGTAAGTCCTGTAAACTTCTCAGGCGTGTTGACGACAAGCTCTTCCCGTGTTTCGATCACGCCGCCCACATAGTAGGGCAGTCCGCAGCCCGCGTAGGAAATGTCTTTCCCTTTTGTGTAGATGACGACTTCTGCCTGGGGATTCTCGCGCTTTAACTTCGCGGCCGTTTTGGTCCCGGCGGCGACACCGCCGATAATGACAGTTTTCATTGACAGTTACCTCCTCTTTAAAAATTTTTTTATACTCTTGATTATACAGGTATTTCTGATAAAATCAAATTATTAATTATTATTGATTGATAAAATAAAAGAATGACTCCTGCTTTCTTTGCGGATGTTCCGCAGTACTAGCATCAGTCAGCGGGAGAATGACAGCAGAGGAGGATGAGGCTGACTATGCTGGACTATCGGATCAAAACATTTCTGACACTCTATGATGAGATGAGCTATCACAGGACTGCCGAACGGCTGAATATGACACAGCCCGGCGTTACTCATCATATTCATTACCTTGAGAATTACTATGGCGTGAAGCTGTTCTCCTATGACGGGAGAAATCTGCTGAAAACAAAAAATGCGGAAATTCTCAAGCAGCACATTGACAGTATTCTTTCAGAGGAACGGGAGATCTTCCGGGAATTTTCCCAGAAGGAAAAGCTCGTCCTTAATGTGGGCGCCACAAAGACGATCGGGGAGTTTGTGCTGGTGCCCGTCGTCCGGGATTTTTTAAAGGATGAGAATCACAGCGTAAATCTGACAGTGGACAATACGGAGACGCTTCTGCGGATGCTGGAAAACGCGCAGCTGGATTTCGCCGTCGTGGAAGGTGTTTTTGACAAGTCCAAATATCAGTATCATCTGTTCCGGAAGGAAAAATTTGTCGGCATCTGTGCAAAGAACCATCCTTTCGCGGGCAGAAGCGTGAAGCTGGATCAGATTTTTGCGCAGACGCTGCTCATCCGGGAACCGGGCTCCGGCACACGGCGGCTGCTGGAACAGGCCATCGCCGATAAAGGCTTTACTCTGGAGCGTTTCCAAAGAGTGATATCCGTGGGAAATTTTTCAGTGATCACGGACATGGCGGCCAGAGATCAGGCCATCACGTTTGCCTATGAGCCGGTCGCCCGCAGCAGGGAGGAGCTTGCCACTTTTGAGGTGGAGGATATGGAGATCAAAGGGGAATTTAATTTCGTGTACTGCAACAGCAGAACCGGGAAGCGGAATATCCGGCTTCTGTTCGGGGAGGAGTGAACAGCAGAAATCTGCTCTTTCTTATATGACAGAAAAGGCGTATAATAAAATAAAACATCCGGCATCCGGTATCTCATGGAATTATGGGGGAAGCTGCCGTCCCCGGTATCATTTGAAGAAAAACTGTTTTTTGGAGGTAAGCATATGAATTATGATGTCATTATTGTCGGGGCTGGTCCCGGAGGCATTTTCACGGCATATGAATTGTGTCTGAACCGGCCTGATCTGAAGATCGCCGTGTTTGAGGCGGGACATGCTCTGCATAAGCGGAAATGTCCGATTGACGGAGACCAGGTGAAGTCCTGCGTCGGCTGCAGAACCTGCTCGATTATGTCCGGGTTCGGCGGCGCGGGGGCGTTTTCCGACGGAAAATATAACATAACCAATGATTTCGGGGGAACCCTGCATGAGTATATCGGGAAAAAGCGCGCGTACGAGCTGATGCAGTACGTGGACGGGATCAATATGAAATTCGGCGGCGCGGGAACCAGACTTTACTCCACGGCCGGCACAAAATTCAAGAAAGAATGTATCCGGTATGACCTGCATCTTCTGGACGCGTCCGTGCGCCATCTGGGAACTGACGTCAACTATAAGGTTCTGGAAAACCTCTATGCTTTTCTGGAGCCGCGGGTTGATTTCTATTTTGATTCCCCGGTGGATACCGTGGCCGCGGCGGATTCCGGCTACGCCGTGACAAGCGGCGGCAGCGTATATACGTGTACCAGATGCGTCATATCGGCGGGGAGAAGCGGGAGCAAATGGATGGAGAGCGTCTGCAGGGATCTGCAGATCTCCACACGATCCAACCGTGTGGACATCGGGGTGCGCGTGGAGCTTCCGGCGGAAGTGTTCTCCCATCTGACGGACGAGCTGTATGAAAGCAAGATCGTCTACCGCACGCAGAAGTACGGGGATAAGGTGAGGACATTCTGCATGAATCCCAAAGGCGCGGTGGTGACCGAAAATACGAACGGGATCATAACCGTAAACGGACACAGTTATGAGGATCCGGCCAGACATACGGAGAATACAAACTTCGCGCTTCTGGTGGCGAAGCATTTCTCCGAGCCCTTCAAGGATTCCAACGGATACGGGGAATCCATCGCTCGCCTGAGCAATATGCTAGGCGGCGGAGTGATCGTTCAGCGTTTCGGGGATCTGATACAGGGGCGGCGCTCGACGCCCAGGCGGATCGAGGAGGCGTTTATCACCCCGACCCTGAAAGCGACGCCGGGCGACCTGAGCCTTGTGCTGCCGAAGCGTATCCTGGACGGGATCATCGAGATGATCTACGCGCTCGACAAGATCGCGCCGGGCACAGCAAACGACGATACGCTGCTCTACGGCGTGGAAGTGAAATTCTATAACATGGAAGTCGATGTGGACGAAAAGCTGGAATCCTGCCACAAAGGGCTCTACATCATAGGAGACGGGAGCGGCATTACCCATTCCCTGTCGCACGCCTCCGCCAGCGGAATCTATGTGGCGCGGAACATAACAGAGTCGGTTTGTTCTGCGGAGAAAACTCCGTGACAGGAATTTCCAGATATTCCAAAACAGCTGCTGACGCAGCACACGGACCGCGCGGCGAGCAGGAGGAAAAACCGCCTCCTGCTCGATCAGACTTTTAACTCTCAAGAAAATTTTTTGATCAGCACTTTCTTCCCCTTAAATGCGAATCCATATTTGCGGATACGGTTCTCCGGGATTTTCCGCGCGGTCAGGTATGCCGTGTAATTCTGGCGTTCAATCTGATCCAGCGCGTTTTGGGCGGTATCTTCCAGGGTTTTGTCTTCGTCGGGATCGAATACTTTAAACTCTATGACAGCCGCAAAGTCTTCTGCGCGCAGAGGTTCCAGCATAATGTCATATCTGCCATAGCCGCTTTCGCGGTTGGAAGTAATTACATAGCGTCCGTTCAGATCCACAATCAGTCCGAGCACAAAACCGTGATAGAACCGCTCCGGTTCGTTTGCACAGGAGGGGCGGTTTCCGCTGTCAAAAAAGCTGAATGTTGTGAGCGCTGTGCTGTTCATATAAATGTTCATCGCTTTGACGTCATCGCGCAGCAGAGCACGGATGAACAGATTGTAATCCGGTTCGCGTTCCGCAAACCAGGCGTGCACGATGCTGCGAAACATAAAAAAGACTTCTCTGTTGGTCAGAGATAATTTATAATAAGGCATGTCGGTAAAAAAGAGCATGTCCGCTCCTTCTTCTGACAGGTCCGCAGCAAAATTACGGGGAGCGTAAGGATCTGACTCCGCAGTTTTTACAACTTTCAGGTAACCGCATGCAAGGAGAAGGCTCCAGACGGCCGTTTCGTTCTGCGCCAGCTGCGAGAAAACGATCTGTTCGTCAAGAACGGTTTCCAGATATCTTCCCTGGAGCAAATCCTCAAAATGAATTTTCAGCTGAGGGCTTCCGGCCTGGATGATGCGGCTGATCAGTTCATTGCTGCTGGTATTTGTCCAGTAACAGGACAGTTTTTTGCTGCGAAGATAATTAATGATTGACCAGGGATTGTAAATGTCGGGGATATCGCCGAATGTGAAGCCGTCATACCACTCCTTTACTTCGTTTTTTCTGTCTGAAAGTCCATACTCATCCAATGCGCAAAAAACCTCTTCCTCCGTGAAGCCGAAGCAGTCGGCGTACTCGGCGGAAGTGGTTGTGATTACAGACAGATTATTTAAATCTGAAAAAACAGATTCTCTGCTGACACGCGTGATTCCCGTCATGAGAGCGCGCTCCATGAAAGGATTTGTCTTAAACGCCGCATTGAACAGACTCCGGATAAAAACCATGAATCTGTCCCAGTAGCCATGGACAAACGCTTCCTGCATCGGTGTATCGTATTCATCAAGCAGGATGAGGACCTTTTTCCCGTAATAGCGGGACAGAAAAAGGGAAAGCTGATAAATGCTCATGGTTGCGGTGGTGTCATCCATATCGACAGAGACACCGGAAAAAAACTTTTTTTCCCTGTCGTCGAGAATGCCGGACTTAAGGAGAAAATGATTCTGCGAGTACAGGTTTGACAGGAGCTGGCAGAGTTTCCGGCGGGCAGTTATGAAATCAGCTTCCTTTATATTTGCGAAGGAAAGGCTGATCACAGGCCAGGTACCCTGAAGCTGCCGGTACTTCTCATCATTCCAGACAGAAAGTCCTCTGAAAAGATCGTCCCGCCCCGCATAGGACAGGGAGAAAAATTTCTCTGTCATGCTCAGGGTCAGAGTCTTTCCGAAGCGGCGCGGCCGGGTGATCAGAGTCACACTGTCGGCATTTTCCCACCATTCCTGAATAAATTTAGTTTTATCTATATAAAAAAGATTGTTTGTGATCAGAGTTTCAAAATCCTGATGGCCGAGCCCGATTTTTCTAGTCATGTAACGGATCACGCTCCTTTTTTACGGCGGTTCTGCTGCTGTCAGACAGATATGATAATGACAAAATACTCGTTTACCGTGTCGAATCTGCACTGTGTAAGCAGCATATTTTCGATACGGATTCGTACTCTTTTTACCCGGTTCCAGTATGGTACAATTCTATCATACAGAGATTTCAGAGTCAAAAAATTTATGATGTCCGTTATTACAGCACAGATCTGAGGGCTACTGTTCCCCCATGCGCTGTCCCGCGAGGTGATTTTCGGACGAATGACGGAAATCCCAGATTTTATAACAAAAAATATCTCAGCTTATAGCGATATTCCGGGATTCGTGGTATCATAAGGTCGGGTATCTTTTTGACCTGGTATTATTATGGAAAAGCAAGAGGAGGGCACATGCAATGAGCAGGATTTTAGTAGCGTATTTTTCAGCAGGCGGCGTAACGAAAAAGGTTGCGGAGGAGATTGCGGCGGCCGAGAAAGCGGATCTGTTTGAGATTGCGCCGGAGACCCGGTACACGGCGGCGGATCTTGACTGGAGAGATTCCGGTTCGAGAAGCACACTGGAGATGAAGGATCCGAACTGCCGGCCGGCGATCAGCGGGAAGGTCGCGGATATGAGCCAGTACGACGTGGTGTTTGTCGGGTTCCCGGTCTGGTGGGGCAGAGAGCCGAGCGTCGTGGACACATTCCTGGACAGCTATGATTTCTCCGGCAAGAAGATCGTACCGTTCTGCACTTCAGGCGGAAGCGGATTCGGCAAGACGGCAGAAAGGATACAGGAGATTGTCGGCGCGGCGGCGAAAGTCGAAGAAGGAACAAGGCTGGGCGGAACCGTCTCAGAGAAAGATCTCAGGAAGTGGGTTGACGGACTTGGACTGTAAAGACGCGGCAGCTGGGCAGTGATGTCTGGAATTTGTTAAGGGCCGGAGGCATGAATAATGTCTCCGGCCCTTAACAAATTCCAGATGGGAGTGTGATTCTTTTTTGAAAGTTATAACATACCACATTCTGCTGTGCTTTATAATAATGAAAAATTCCCGGCATCCACAAAAGTACCGCCCGTTCCGTCTCTGCCGGATCATCTTTATCAGAACGTCTGGCCTTTGAAAGATTACAGTCCCGCTTTCAGCCGCTCCCTCTCCTCGACAGGTATGTTGAAAAAATCCATCGCGGCATCGACTGTAAACCCCATCTTCTCCATCAGGATCCTGACCGAGCTCATGATGCCTTCCTGTCTGCCCTCCTGCCGTTCCTGCCTGCATCGTTCTTCAATCATCCTGCACACTTCTTCCACCCCTTTCTCTGTTTCCTTGAGCTGCCGCGTGCGCTCCGCCATCGGACTGTGGTACATCTCGTCCGCACGGCTGCTCCGGAAATCATGCATCAGCTTTCCCAGTTCCGTATCATTGTTATCGTATGCTCCGTTTACATACAGGATATATCTCCCGTCCCGGAACTGCTTTCCGGTAAGCCTGTCATTTATGTTTCCCGTAAAAAGTTCCGGCGCCTCATGGCTGTCCACGCGGACCTCCGCCACCGGATACAGAGCCTTCCCTTCCCCGAAAAAGTCCGTCTCTGTCAGCATGATCATTACCGTGTCCGGCAGATCTCTGAAATTATCCCCCGCAGAAAGGTTCTCCACGTCAAGGACGCTGGAATGGTATCGCGCACGGTATTCGCCCGCTCCCTTGTCCGACCGCTGTATCTCAAAATCGTACTTTCTTCCGTCAATGTCGCCGGCATACACATCCAGTTCCAGAGACCTTCCGCCCACGAGGCGCTTCATGTCCTTCTGGGTCTCCGCGCGGATAAGGGTAAGTTTCTCATTCCCGATGATGATTCGCAGGACATACTCAACCAGCGGCAGGTTGTCTTTAAACATGCAGCGCATGAAATCGTCATCCATGGGACGGAACCTGGCCAGTATGGCAAGATCCTCCTGATTCGGGCGGAATTTCCTTTCTGCCGCGGGATCCAGGTGCGTTCCGGCCGCAGGTTCTTTTTTCTGTCCAGCCATATGCTCCCTTCCTTTCCGGAACAAGTCTTGTGTCCGGCTGTGCCGGGATCTGTATTTTCTAAAATTATCATATCACATTTCTCCGGAAGCCTCAATCAGAAAAACGATAGAAAATATAAAATGTTAAAGAACGGACACGCTTCAGATAATCCTTCTGTCCGTCTGTTCCGGCAGCGGGTCTGCCACCGGGCAGACTTTTTGCTGTGGGAAATTCCGCCTGTGTCACAAAAAGCCTCCTGCCCGGTCCCCTCAGCACGCTCGCTTCCGGAATCTGGTCTTTTTTTCGTCTTCATTTTAAAAAAACAGGAAAAAAATAATCCGAAATGACCATTTTGTGACTATGGGGGGGGGTATAATCAATAAAAAAAGAGTCAGGCGGGAGACATGGACATAAGAAAACAGGAAAAACAGACGTTTATCGTTGAGATCATAAACCACCAGAAATGCACCTGGCAGGGCCAGATCCACTGGGTCCAGGGCAACCGGAAAGTCCTCTTCCGCAGCGTCATGGAGATGCTGCAGCTGATGGACTCCGT
>CANRGB010000083.1 GCA_947630005.1 uncultured Lachnospiraceae bacterium | reverse complement strand
CGCCCGAGACCACATAAGTCGTCGCCGAGCGGATGATCGGCTCCTCATCCTCCTTCAGAAAGCGCACGCACTGCACCGCGGAGTCCGCGCGCTGGTCAAACTGTCCCGGCAGATACTCGACCGCGAACGCCCGGTCTCCCTCTCCCATCGGAAACGTCTCCTCATATAAATCATCGACAGGCGGCTCCGCGAACACTGTGCGGCAGGCAGCCTGGTAAACCTCATCAGAAATATTCTCAACATCATAACGAATCAGTACGCGAATCTGTGAAAGACCATTCACGCCAAGATAGCTCTTAACTTCGTGCGTCAGCCCTTTCGCCGCAACCGCAAAGTCAGGCTTCTTCTCTACATATACTCTTCTCACATTACTCATTCAAGGACCTCCCGTTATTCGTTTTTATCTATGGCATTAATTTGTGAACTGTAAAGATTTTAACACACCCACCGTAATCTGACAAGATTTTGCGCAGGAAAAGGTAACGCAAAATTCTCCTGAAACCATGATAATTCGACATTTTAAACCATATATCTCCCAATTGTCTCAGCAGTCTTCGCGCCGCGCGCGTTTTTTCACCTGCACGCGCCGTTTTTATTTTTACCGGACGGAATCGTCAGTCCCCGCGGCGCGCGTTTTTTCACCGCCCCGCCTCCCGCAGCTTCTTCAGGATCCGTTTTTCCGCCCGGGAGACCTGCACCTGCGTCATGCCGAGCTTCCCGGCCACCTGTGTCTGCGTCTGATCCTCAAAATAGCGGAGCCGGATGATCTCCTGCTCCTTTTCCTCCAGAAGCTCCAGAAGCTGGGCAAGCAGCATGCGGTTCAGCAGCTCCTCATTTCTGTCCTGGCGGTCCGGCAGCCTGTCCCCCAGAAGAACCGGCGTCCCGTCCCCGCTGTAGACCGTCTGGCTGAAAGATTCCACATCGGCGACCGCGTCCATCGCGAGCACCAGATCCTCCTTGCTGATCCCGACCTCCTCCGAAATTTCCTCCAATGTCGGCTCGATCCCGTTTTTTTTCTCCAGCAGTTCCCGCGCGCGGTACGCTTTCGCGGCGGACTCCCTGAGCATGCGGCTGACGTGGATCATGCCGTCGTTGTCCCGGAGATACCGCTTGATCTCCCCTGTTATCATCGGCACCGCGTAGGTCGAGAACCGCACGTCAAACCCGGAATTAAAATTATCGATCGCCTTCAGCAGTCCGATACAGCCGATCTGGACCAGATCCTCCTTCTCGCATCCTCTTCCCTGGAACCGCCTGACGATCGTGAACACCAGCCCCATGTTTTCTTCCACAATCTGTTCTCTGGCATTTTTATCCCCTTCGTGTACACGCTGAATCAACGCAAGGGTATGTTCCATCCGCCAGATCACTGCCTTTCATATTTGTTTTGTTCTCTTGTGATATGCTTTGTCATTGTCACGCACGTCCCCCGTCCCGGCTCGGATTCCACCTGAAGCGAATCCATGAACGCTTCCATGAACGCGAATCCCATCCCCGCGCGGTCGCACTCGGCCTTCGTCGTAAACAGCGGTTCCATCGCGCGTTTTACGTCCGCGATCCCTTTCCCCGTATCTCTTACCACAACCGTCAGGAGCTCTTCCTCGATCCGGGACTCGATCACAATCTTGCGCACCGCCCCCTCATACGCGTGAATAATCGCGTTCGTCACGGCCTCCGAGACGGCGGTCTTCACATCCGCGACCTCCTCAAGCGTCGGGTTGAGCTGCGTCATAAACGCCGCGACCGCTACCCTCGCAAATCCCTCGTTGCACGAACGGCTGTCAAATTCCAGTTTCATCTCATTTCGCTGCATACCGCTTCCCCTCCATTTCCTCGCAGCCCGGCCGGATCTGCCGTTTCCCGTCCGGCGGTCCTGGTCTGTTTCTGTTCATTTCTCCCGGGATTTCCGGCCGCCCGCCATTCCCCAACCGGCGGCTCTGCTCTGTTTCTGTCCATTTCTCCCGAAATTTCCGGCCGCCCGCCGTTCCCCAGCCGGCGGCTCTGCTCTGTCTCTGTTCATTTCTCCCGGGATTTCCGGCCGCCGTCATTTCTCCGGCACCTCATCATAGATATCGATCAGCTTGCAGATTCCCGACAGCTTCATGATCCGCCGCATTCTCTCGTTTACATGCACCGCGATCACATTTCCGCCCATAAAGCGCATCGTCTTGTACCTGCCCATGATCATCCCGATCCCTGAACTGTCCATAAATACGGTCTCTCCGAAATCAAACACTACCAGCCGGATCAGACTCCTTTGCAGAATCCTGTCCGCCTCCGTCCGCATCGCCTCCGCGTTGTGGTGGTCGATCTCCGCCGGCAGCTTTACAAACAGTGTTGTGCCTTTTACCTCAAAATACTGCCCCATGTCAGCGCCCCCCTGCTTTTTGTTATGTTTTCCGTTTCCACATTCTTTCCCCCGCGCGCTTCCTCCTCTGCTTTTCCTCCGTTTTCGCCTGTCGGTCTGCCGCGCGGTCCGCATGCCGCATCGGCAGCTGACTTCCTTATGCGGACATGCAATCGGGCAGGGGCTTTTTTCCTCCTGCCCGCCTGCGCGGCCCGCATGCTGCGCCGGCAGCTGATTTCCTTATGCGGGCCTGCGCATAAAGAAAACAGGAAGCACGCACCTTTTCTCTTCGGTATCGCACCCCCTGTTCTGAGGTTTCTCTTATCTTCTTTACTGCTGCTGTCCCGGCAGCATGTTTCCGTACATGTCATACATCAGGCCCGTATTCGGATCCGTCCAGGCGACATCCGACATATCCCAGGTACCGTCCCCGTATATCGTCCCGGCTGTTCCGCCGCCCGCGTCTCCTCCGGCAGCTCCCGCGTCACTGCCCGCGCCGGTTCCCGTACCATCCGCGCCTCCCGCGGCGCCTGTATTGTCCCCCGCCGGCGAGACCGTCTGCTCCGGAGCGTCCGCTCCGAGTCCGCTCATATTCGCGGCATCCGTATCCTGCGCGTTCGCCGAGATCCCCCAGGTATCCAGATACTGCTTCGCCTGTATCCCATATTCCGATTTCGGGAAGTACTCAACAAGCTGGCCGAACACCTTGGCCGCCTGCGTCTGATTGCCGAGGTTGTAGTAGGCGTAGGCCAGATACCAGAGCGCGTCTCTGTGTCTGCTCTGCTGTCTCTGCGGATCCGCCTCCACCGCCGCCGTAAGCTGTGTCACCGCAGAATTGTAATCATTCTGCGCATAAGCTGTCGTTCCGGAGTTAAAATACTGCAGAAACAGATTGCTCTGCACCTTTCCAAGCAGGCTGTTATACAGCGTCAGCGCGTTGTCCGCAAACGCCTCTCCGTCCAGATCGGCCACCATATTCGCCGCAGTTGATTCATCTCCGGTAATAAACGTATCCGCAGCCGCGAGAAGACCTTCATAACTCTCCGCTTTGTTGTTGGCGTCGTCCCGCTCCTGATTCGCCTCGTCCACCTGCTGCTGGTATCCGGAAATCTCATCCTCCAGCTCCTGCACCCGTATCGATTCCGACGCAAGCTTCGTATTCGCGTCAGTCACCATGCGGTTCGCCTCGTCGTTCGTGCTCTGACGGCTCGCCGGAACGATCAGAAACCATACGACCGCTCCCCCGAGAAGCATTCCGAGAAGGATGTTGATAAATGTCGCGATCGTCGAGCTGTCCCGGAAAGTCGTCGGCTGGATTATCATCTCCGTGCCGCTCATATAGCGCAGCGTGCCGGTGACCTCCTCATCCGGTTCCTTCTCCGTCCGCCACCGGCGTTTTTCAAGGCTCGTCCCCTTTCCGGTCGCCTCCTCAATCTCCTGCAGATAGCGGAGCGTCGTCGTGTTCGTCTTATCGATATAGGCCGCCTTTTTCAGAAGTTTCCGGGCGCGCTCATATTCCTGCCGCTTCATATACAAAAGCGCCAGAAGCTGGTACGCTTTGACAAACTTCGGATTCTGACCGATCACCTTCTTGAGCTGGATGATCGCCATATCCTCATTGTCGTCGCGGCAGTACTGCACCGACTGATTATACTTGCGTATCGTCTGGTTGATCGAGTCCAGCTTGTTCTTGTTGGTCTGAAGCAGGTTGAGATAATGATCCGCCAGATTGTCCTTCTGCTTCATATTTTTGCTGACGACCCACTCGCAGAGCGCGGAAACCACCTCGCCGGTCTCCATATAGCAAAGTCCGAGCAGGTTCCGCGCGTCAATATTTTCCTTGTTGAATTTCAGGCTTCTCTTCAGAGTCGCGATCGCCCCTTCCACGTCGCGGACCCGCGCTTTTTCCAGCCCCTCGTTGTACAGCAGATTGGATATCCTGACGATGCGCTTCTGGATCGTGATATCAGCGCCGCATCCCGTACAGTAATCGATCGCAGAAAGAGGGGTATTGCAGTAAATGCATCTCATCCCTTCCCCTGCCTTCTGTTCTTTTTTTCTTCTTTGAGCATTTCCTTGAGAATGTCCGTGACATCCGTAAAGTCGCGGCTGTAGATCGCGTCCTCCGCCTCATTCACATCCATGCTCGGATGAAATTTTTTCAGTTCCTCTTCGTAATTAATCATCTGTACCCCTTTTCCCCTTCTTATCCGGATTCCGCCGCCGCGCTTTCGGCGGGGGCAGACCGCAAAAAATCCTGCCGCGTCTTTGCAAAAAGCAGGAACATCCCGCTACTTTCTTTTATTCAGCACCGCCTTCAGTTCTCCCACCAGATACAGCGATCCGGCGCAGAACAGCATGCCGTCCCCGCGTCCGGAAAGCGCCGCGTCAAACGCTTCCGCCACATCCGCGTACGCCGCCACCGGCGCGTCCGTATATTTTCGGAACACTCCGGCAAGCTGCTCCGCCGGCACAGCGCGCGCGCCGCCGACCTGCGTCACGGTCACACGCGAGAAGCGCGCTTCCCCGCAGATCTCTCCTATCATTTTTTCATATTCCTTGTCCGACACCGCGGAAAACAGCAGAGAAACGTCCATCCGCTCCTGCACGCTGACCACCGTCCGGATAAACTCGCGGATCCCGTCCGCGTTATGCGCGCCGTCGAGCACGACGCCCGGCAGAACCGTCTCCATTCTTCCCTGCCATTTTGTCCGGCGGACCGACTCGGCGATCTCCTCGTCGCTGACCGCAAGTTCCGGCAGGGCCGCGCGCACCGCCAGTACCGCCAGCGAACTGTTCACAACCTGATATTCCGCCAGGTAAGGCACCGTGATCTTTACGGACGAAGCGCGGCTTTGCCCTTTCAGATCATCATACCTGTAATTCAGGATAAAATCAATGCTTTTGTCTGTTTTGTCCAGTATTTCCGTCATATCCGCGTAGTAAGGATACGCTTTCGCATGCTTTTTCGCGGCCTCCTCCAGGATCACGCGCTCGGTCTCCGGAACACGGCCGTCATAGATAACCGGAACGCCCTCCTTGATGATCCCCGCCTTCTCCCGCGCGATCTGTTCCACCGTATCGCCGAGATACTCCATATGGTCCATGCTGATGCTGGTAAGAACCGCCGCGATCGGATGCTCCACCAGGTTTGTGGCGTCAAGCCTTCCGCCAAGCCCCGTCTCCATCACCAGGTATTCCACCTGTTCCCGCTCAAATATCAGCAGTCCCACGCCAAACAGCAGTTCAAAATAAGCCGGATGCGCGTACCCGTCGGCGATCATCTCATCTACCACCTGCTTTACGCGGGTGAACGCCTCCGCAAAAAGCTCCGGACGCACCTGCTCCCCGTTGATCTGAAAACGCTCCGTGATGTCGACCAGATGAGGCGATGTAAACAGGCCTGTCCTCTTTCCCGCGTTTGTCAGAATCGAGGAGAGGAACGCGCAGACCGAGCCTTTCCCGTTCGTGCCCGCAATATGGATCACTTTCATTTTCCGTTCCGGATGGCCGAGCCTTCGGATCATCTCCAGCGTATTTTCCGGTTTGTTCTTTTTCGTAAATTTCGGTATGTCCTCAATATAGGCAGCCGCTTCTGTATAATTCATAACTTTTGTTCTCCGGGTTTTTCTTTATAGTTCCTGCCCGCCGGGCAGGCTACCTTAGTATATAACAGCAGTACAGCCTGATTCAAGCTTAATTTTTCGCAATATCTGTTCGGATTCGGCACGCCTGGGCGACATACTCCCGACGCCGTGACGAATATCCCCATTGATGGTACATACTTCACGCTCCGGAACTGCGGCAGCGCGGAGATCAAAGTATTTTTTATTAAGGAAATTTTCAGTTTTTGGTGGGAATTTCATGAAAAGCGGGATGATTAAAAATTCCTTAAATTTCTCCCGCCCATTCAATTCCTGTGGACACTGTTTTTTTAAAGTGTTATACTTACGCTATGATTTGTCGGAGGGAACGAACCTTTTATCTGCGCATCCGATAAATTAAATTCTTCAAGAAAAGAGGGAATGAATATGAAAAAGAAAATACTGCTTTGTCTTGCGGCGATCGGGACGGCATCCATGCTTTTCGGATTTGACAGCGCCGAGACAGCAGAAAGCGTACTGGAGAAAATGCAGACGGCCAGCACAGAGACTCCTCCTGAAGCGGCAGAGATAGATATGGATGTGAATGTGGATCTCTCCGTCGATATCAGCGACAGCACGACCACCTCTTCCATCGGCATCGGCGCCTCCGGCAGTTTTGCCCTGGAAGCAAATGCAGATCCGATGGCAATGTCCATGGACGGTACGCTCAATATGTCGCTTCTTGGACAGAGCGAATCCCTGATCATGAAAGTATACGGAGTCACTTCAGAAGACGGCACGCTTGACTCCTACGTATACACGGAAGATTCCGCTTCCGGAGAAGCGGGAACCTGGCAGCACGGATCATCCGATCTGGCCGGGCTGAGCGCCGACGACATGCTGGAGGCATCCGCTGATCTCGACCTTTCCGAGTGGGGCATCAACTTCGAACTTGCTCCTGAGGCCGTGACGGTGGACGGAACGGAATGTTATCTCCTTACCACAGTGGTCGACTCTTCTTCTTTTGAGACGATCCTGGACAAGGCTTCGGAAATATCCGGCAATGACCTCACTTCCGATCCAAATACCGAAATGGTGATGAGCATGCTGAGCGGAGTTAAGATCAAAATAGAATATTATGTGGATACGGCTTCTTACCAGCCGGTCAAATTCCATATGGATCTGAACGACAGCGATCTCTCCGCGATCAGCCAGTATCTGGCCATGAGCATGGGCGAGATGGCGGAAGGTTCCTCCGTTGAGCTCACGCTGAATGATATCTCTGTCGACGCCTCCATAGCCTACACCGACGCGAAGGAGATCGTTGTTCCGGAAGAAGCGCTCGCGGCACCGGAAAGCATTTCCGACAGTATGGTCGGAGAAGTTGAGAACGCGCTTGAAGAAATCGCGGAATAAAAATTTTTGATCGTACTCCGTTAAATTACGGAACACAGGAACATAAATCGGAATAATCAGACAGGACTAAGAAACAGAATCAGAAAATGATTTTCCCGTTATAATTTTTCATTGGAAAAGGGGGCCGCAAGGTCCCCTTCTTCGTTTTCAGACGGCGCGGGAGTGCCAAAAGCACGAAGCGGCCCGCGGGCTTTTATTCATGGTGCTGCCGGGCATGCCCGGCATGAAAGTTTAGTTTACGCACAGCAGCAGACAGACCGCCGCTGCCGCGTCCGCACACACGAAACGGCAGAAATTCCACAACAGATTAACCTGTGCCTCCCCCTGCGCCGCGTGGAGCAGGAAAAGCAGATTTTTCCTCTGTTCCTCCCACCAGGTTCCCCAGAATGAGAAATCCGACCAGCGGGACGGGATCATATCGGCCGGAATCCTGACATTTTTCCATAAAAACAAAAGGATACCGGCAGTAAGAAGCATCCGCAGACAGCGAAGAAGCGGCAAAAAAGAGCCTTTTTCTTCGACGGGCTGTCCCGCACGCGCACGTCCCCCGCACGCAATGGCGCCCGATATCATCTGCAGCAGCCGGATTCCCAGACAGACCGGCGGCAGGAGCAGCAGATCATGGCTCAGGTAAGCCAGAAACGTAAAATCGGCAAATTCGCCCGCAAGATTCCGGCGCATCAGAAATTCTTCCACGCAGGACGCGGCGCCGGACATCCGGGGAACGCGGCAGGATATCGCGGTCAGTACGGCTCCGTCCTCCCTGCGTGCCCGGCAGAGCATGATATTTCGGAAGCTTTCAAATGTGCCGCAGACCGTGTACCTTCTTTCCCCGCACCAGATGGCCTGTCCCGCGGCACGCTCCGAGCCGAACAGCGCGGCCGCCGTCTTCCTGTCAAGAAAACAGCCGTCCTCTTTCCATGAAAGAACCTCCGTTCCCGGAATGATCAGCCCGGTCTTCTCCCCTGTATAGAGCAGAGAAACCGCCGCTCTCTGTCCGTTTTCCCTGCTCTCGGCCAACGTCTCCCCGGCCTCTCCCCAGAAATTCAGCTCCAGAGGCTGTTCCGCGGACAGTTCCTGTTCCTGAAGCTCCTGTGCGCCGGCAATATCAAGATTCTGACCGCCAAGCCGGATCATAACAATGTCCGCTCTCTCGTTTACCAGAGCGCTGCTTTTTGCCGCAGACCGGTACCAAAACGCGGCCAGCAGCACCGCGGCCGCAATCCCGGCCCGCCTCAGTCCTGTTCCCCATCTCATTTTCAATCCCCTTTTTCTCTGCTTCCCGGCATCCGCCGGAACAATTCAGGTCTTCTCTTCTCCGGCGCTTTTCTGCCAGTTCCGAAGACCTGTCAGAATTTTCGTTTCAGCTCACAACCCGGACACGGCTCCCCTCGTCAATCGGCCGGTCCGACGACACAATGATGTTCTGGGAAGCCGAAATGCTCCCCTGCGCCAGCGCCGCGTACTGATCATTCCGGTCTTCCACCGTTACCATCACTTTGACCGCCTCCATCTCGGTTCCCAGCACGGAATTGATCTCCTGCACGGCAAGCACGTAGGTCTGATTTTTCTCATCCAGATAAAGAGCCGCAAGCGGGATACAGAGAGGAAAGGCTGCGGATTTTTTCGTCAGGGACAGTTCCGCGGCCGTCCCGATCTGCAGCTTGTTTTCCGGTATCTGAACCGTCACAAGACAGACTGACTCATCTTCCGCCTTTGTTCTGACCGATTCCACCGGAATTTCTTCCAGCTTCGTCTTCCCGTCCCCGCTCTCCACCGTTACCAGATCGCCTCTCCCGATATATTTTTCCTGGTCCTGCGGGATCTCCGCCGTCATACGGCAGCCTTTTGTCAAATCCGCAAGCATGACCGCCGTGCCGTCAGGCGTCCGGTCCCCGGCCGTGACATAAATACCCGTGACGATCCCGTCAACCGGCGCCTTGATCCTGCCCTTCGCCTTCTCCAGTCTTTTCAGTTTCAGGAATTCCCGCCGCTTCTGCGAAAGCTCCAGCCGATAAATATCAATCGTGCTGTTACGGGCCTCCGGAAGTCCTGCCGTCTCCACGCTCCGCTTTCCTGTGACCGCAGCCTCATTCGCGGCTATGGCGGCGTCCTCATAGGCCGTCTGCGCCGCTTTGACCGCGTCGATCAGCTGCTGTTCCTGTCCGGCGCTCTGACTGTCGCGGGACGCGAGTATTTCCTGCCGGTAAGCGTCAAGCGCCGCTTCCGCCTTCTGCTTTTTCGCAAGGGCTTCATCGACAGCCTGCTGCGCCTCCTCCAGTTCGGCCGCATACCGGCTGCGTACCTCCTGTTCGATCCGGTCAGCCTCCTGCTGAGGCAGAGGAAGAACGCTGCTGTTTCCCGAACCGGCGCTGTCTCCCGGCGCACCGCTTCCCAGGCCGGCGCTGTCTCCCGGCGCACTGCTTCCTGAGCCCGCGCCGTCTCCCGGCGCACTGCTTTCCAAGCCGGCGCTGCCTTCCGGCGTGCCGCCGTTTTCTGTCTTATCCCCGCTCTCTTTATCGCTTTCAATGATAACGTCATCCACGGGCATGCCGCTCTCCGCGTCTTTCTCCGGTTTGGTCTCTTCCACAGTAATACTGTCGATCCAGATCTCCCCTTCCGGCTCGGCTGTCTGCTCCCCGCCTGCCGACCCCCACGACATTTTTGCTCCAAAAGCGCCGGCTTTTGTTCCCGATTCTCCCGCACGGATTTCTTCCGCCGCTCTGGCTCCAAAAGCGCCGGCCTCTGTTCCCGATTCTCCCGCCGGCTCCTCTGAAGGAACCGCCCTCGCGGCAGCCGGCGCTTCTTCCGGGATATTCTCCGCCCCATCCGAAGCGCCTGTCTTTTCCTGCATGTTCTGCACGAGCCCCGCCGTTCCGCTCTGCCCGGCCTGGCGCAGCGCGTCGTCCACCGCCTTTTCGATTCTCCACTGCAGCGTCTGCAGATTCTGCTGCGCCTGCACATACGCGGCGGAACACTCCTCGCAGACCTGTTCCAGTTCCTGCTCCGCAAGCGTATCTTCCGCTCCGGCGCCGTCCTCTTTCCGGTAGTCCTTCAGCTCCTTCTTCGCTTTTTCAAGATTCTCTTTCGCACGGGAAAGAGCGCGGGACGCACCCGCTGCGGACAGGGAATAATTTTCGGCCGCCTGCGCCTGCGCGTTCGCCCTCTGCTGTTCGCCGACCGACTCCTGACTGGCCGCGTCCTGTATCTGAAGCTTCATTTTCCGGATTTCCTGTTTCTGCTGCAGAACGGCTTCCTCAAGAGAATCCATGTCCAGACCAAACAGCAGATCTCCTTTTTCGACCTTCTGCCCCTCGTTCACATAAACGGTTCCGACACGCTGGCCGGCCTCCGTGACGACCGCCCGCTCCTGATTCTGCTCAACTCTCCCGGTTCCGCGAACCACATGAGCGATCATCATATTCTGCGGTCTTCCCAGCGTCACATTCGCGATCCCGGCGGAATCCGCCGCCCTCGACAGCACCGTGAACAGCAGCATCAGAATCAGAAATGCTCCCGTCAGCCCGGTAAGTTTACTCCGTTTCATATTTATAATCCCCCTTCCGGTCTGCCCGGCCGCAGTCCCCGGGATCAAAAAGCATCTTACCCCGCGATGCCTCAGATCTTGTCATTCCTTCACCGCGGCCGCCGCGATCCCCTGTTCCAGATAATCCTGTCCTCCAAGGAACACCAGAAGCGCCGGAATCAGCATCATAACCGCCGCCGTAAATCCCGTTCCCGCCTCTTCCAGCCCGATCTCCGGAAGGAACAGCGACAAAGGCCACAGCGCTCTCGTCTTCAGATAAGTCATCGGCTGCTCGATCATGTTCCAGTACTCCAGAAATCCCAGGATCATCGCGGATACGATCCCCGCTGACCCGAGCGGTATCCCGATCCGCAGAAAGATCTGAAGATTTCCCGCCCCGTCAATCTTTGCCGCCTCAAGGACCTCCTCCGGTATCCCGTGGAAAAAGCGGTACATGATAAAAACCGGAAATGTGGAAAATACCGCCGGCAGAATAATTCCCGCGTGTGTGTCGAGCAGCGCCAGCCGGTCCAGCACAATGTACTGCGGCAGCATCAGCACCTGAAACGGCATCAGCATCAGCACCAGGTACAAGGTGTAGAGAAGCTTTCTCCCCGGAAATGAAAATCTCGCGAGTCCCCAGGCCGCCGGCACTCCGGTCAGCATCTGTCCCGCCAGGATTCCCAGCGTCAGCTTTACCGAGTTCCAGAACATCACAAAAAACTGCGGGGAATCGATCAGAAGCGCTGTCAGCGGCGAAAGCGTCGGCATCTGCGGAATCAGAGACCACCGCGCCATCCCCTCCGTTCCTGCCAGCACAGGTCCCAGGTACTGCTTCAGCTCGTACCCCGACATAAAAACTCCGGAGAACGCGAACAAAACCGGAAAGACGATGACCGCCGCCGGAAAACACAGTAAGAAAGTGATGATAAAATTTCGGATTCTTTTTTTCATACGCGTTTCGCCCTACCTCTTTTATTTCCTTCCCTCATTTTTCATCCCGCACCGCATCCTCTTCGAACCCTGTCTGACCTCCCCCATCTTCTGTTCCGCTTTCTTCTTCTTTTCTCCGGAACGGGCAGGACCCGGCATCAATCCGTCTCCCACACTCTCTGCAGCAGCATAATCAAAGCGAACACGACCACCGCCGTCACAACGGCTGCCGCCGCAATCTTATCAAACGCCAGATCCCGGAACCAGTTGCTGTACAGATGCTGCAGCAGATACATGCTCTGATGCGGATAATCGCCTGCCACAAGCCACGCTTCCCGAAACACCTTGAACGAATTTAAAAACGAGAGCACCGCGATCGTATAAAGCGACGACTTCAGATTCGGCAGTGTGATCGACAGAAAACATCTCCATTCGCCCGCGCCGTCCACCCGGGCCGCCTCGTAGATCTCCGTCGGTATCCCCGCGAGACCTGCCAGCCAAAGGATCATATCATAGCCGAGATTTTTCCAGAGATAGCTGACGACCAGAACGCCGAACGCGTATCCGCTGCTCATCCAGCCAACCTGCGCCAGCCCCGCCTTCTCCAGCAGCGCGTTGATCAGCCCGTGCTGGTGGAAAAGCGTCTTCCAGACCAGAACCACAGACGCCGCGGGCACGGCCATCGGCATCAGGCAGATGCTTTTGAGCAGATTTTTCCCAAAAAGCAGATTCTGCAGCAGCACCGCGAGCGCCAGGGAAAGCACGATCAGCAGCGGCAGGCAGATCAGCGTAAACCGCAGCGTATTGGAGGCCGCGAGCCGGAATGCCGTGTTCGCGAACACGGTCCGGTAATTCCCGAATCCGACCGGCGCCCCTGTGACAGCCGCCGTAAACGAGCGGCGGACGACATCCGCAAACGGAATCAGCGTAAAAACCGTGACTCCCGCGAGGCTGGGAAGGATAAAAAGCAGCCCTGCCCAGCTATGTTTTTTTCTGATTTTTTTCTTTCTCATCGCAAGATGATCCTTCTGATGACGGCCGCCGGATCCCCGGATCATTCCCGTAAGGCGGCCGGCTTCCGCCGTTTTTCTTTTTGTCTTCGCAAGAGGAACCTGAGGCTTCCCCCGGCGGACTGCCAGGTATCGGATCCCGGCTTCACTTTGCCCGTAAGGGTCATCCCTCCGCCAGATACAGATTCATCGTCTGCATGACGGCATTGACCGCGTCCTCGGGACTGCATTCCCCCTCCAGGCATTTATCCGCCTGCGCAAGCACCGCATCCAGGAGCACGGTATCCGTGTCCGCGGCCGTATCAAGACTCTCCACATACTCTGTCAGCTGATCCATCTCATCCTGAGTCATCCAGTACGATTCCATCGAGATCATCTCACCTGTGCTGTTATCCGACCAGGTATAAGATTCACCTGACGATTCACCGGGCTCTTTTTCATGCAGCAGCGCCCACAGCGCGCTCCGGCTGACCGGGAATCCCCCCTCCATGGACTGGGTCTGCGCCTCGTCCGTGAACATAAATTCCACAAAGGAGCGCGCGCTTTCGGGATCGGCCGCCATGCTGCTGATTCCAAGGAGTCCGGACGGAACAAAGACATTGGACTGCTGGCCGGACAGCGGCGCGAACGTGATATTTCCCTTCTGTCTGTTGACGCTGGAAATATTATTGATATCGCGGACGCTGGACGCGGCCCCATATTCCAGTTTGCTGTTCCGCAAAAGCTCCGAAAAATCGACTCCCAGTATACCGATCCTGTCGGTGCTTCCGCTTGTCGTTATAAACTGCCCGAACGCTTCAAGAATCTGACTGTCGATAAACGGCGCCTGACTGTCGCGGATTTTCTTCACCTGTACCATATAGTCCAGCAGTTTTTCCTGGTTGATCGTGCCGTCCTCGTTTCTCCAGGCGCCGGCGCAGACATAATACAGGAACGTGTCAGAAAGAAGAGAAGGAACAGCCGACACCACGCTGCTTCCCGTACTGTCCGTGACCGATACGATCAGATCCGCCAGCTGCGTCAGATCTTTCGCCTGCCCGACCAGTTCCGGATCTCCCGCGATCAGCGGCATTTTGAAGCGGATGGGCATCGCGTACACGGCGCCGTCCTTCTCCCAGGCTGAGGTCATCGATTCAAA
>CANRGB010000082.1 GCA_947630005.1 uncultured Lachnospiraceae bacterium | reverse complement strand
TGAGCTTTCTGCTGCTTGCGGCAGGCGGAATTACCTATGCGGCCATTGCAGGTTTTCTCCCTGTTACATACTCGAACCGTCTGGAGGAAGATCTGGATGAGGTTTCCCGGGATATGCTGAAGGTAATTGAGGGATTTTCTGACATCAGGGAGGCTGAAACGGCAATTGAGCTTTTTGAGGCCGGGTCGCAGGTGTCGGTGACGATTCTGGATGAGGAGGGGAACTATGTCCGTCTGCCTGTGGAGACAAGTGTTGTGATGGAAGAATCAGCGGCGGTTTCGGATGGGGAGGAGAGTTATGACCGGCCGTCTGTGGAAACGGGGGTTGTGACGGAAGAATCAGTGGCGGTTTCGGATGAAGATGGGAGCTATGACCAGCCGTCTGTGGAAATGGGGGTTGTGACGGAAGAATCAGTGGCGGTTTCGGATGGGGAAGAGGGTTATGAACGGCCGCCTGTGGAAATGGGTGCTGCAGAGGAAGATTCAGCGGCGGTTTCGGATGGGGAAATTTCCCGAAATACAGTAGTTTCTGATGCGGCGTGGACGGATAACCGGATGAGGGAGGGAGATTCGTTCCAGTTTGCGGAAGAAGTTTCGCCGGAGAACAGGCTTTCTGCACAAAAACAATATGAACTGAAAGTTGGTGATAAAAGATATGTGATGTTTGTATCCGGCGGTATGCAGCCGGTGAATCAGGCCATGGATGTTCTGAAAGAGATATTTCCTTATATTCTCGGACTGTCGGTGCTGACCGCTTTTCTGTCCGCATGGGCAGCCTCGTTTTATTTGACCGCGCCGGTCGTATCTTTAAGCAGAATTTCACGAAAGATGGCTGTTCTTGATTTTGCTGATCTGTATCAGGGAAAGCGGACGGATGAGATCGGGATACTGGGACGGGACCTGAATGTATTGTCCCAAAGCCTTTCAAAAGCGCTTGCGGATCTGCGGGAGACGAACGTGCGTCTGCAGGAGGCCAATACGAAACTGGAGCTCATAAACGGGAAGCTGCAGGAGAGCAATACGGAATTGGAGCTCATAAACGGGAAGCTGCAGGAGGCCAATACGGAACTGGAGCTCATAAATGGACAGCAGCAGGCGGAGAATACGAAACTGGGAACTGCAAATGAAAAGCTGGAGAAGTCGAACGCTAAGCTGGAGGAAGCGAACACAGAAATGCAGAGGGCAAATGACAGACTCCAGACTGAGATTGAGATGGAGCGTGAACTGGACAGACGGCGGCTGACCTTTTTTTCTGCGGTTTCTCATGAACTGAAAACTCCGGTGACGATTTTGGAAGGACATCTGACCGGGCTGATTGAAGGGATCGGGGGATATAAAAACAGAGAGTATTATCTCGAACGCTCCCGCGATACGGTTCGAAGCATGGGAGAGATGGTGCAGGAGCTTCTCACCGTGTCCCGAATGGAGAGCCGGGAATCAAAAATGCAGAAAACGGATCTGGCGGAGCTGCTTCGGCTGCAGCTTGCGGAGCTTGCAGAACTGGCAGAAAGCAGAGGGCTGGAACTGGCTGTGGATATACCGGAACATTGTTATGCGGAAGCGGAACCGCTGCTGATGGAGAAAGTATTCCGCAATCTGCTGACCAACGCGATACGTTATACGCCGGAACATGAAGGAAATCAGATCCGGGTCCGGATGGAATTATGCCCGGATTGTCCGGGTGAGAGGGAGAATGGTTTCTGCGAAGGGGACGGTTTCGCGGGAAAGGGGAGGGAAAACGGACTGTATGTTTGCATTGAGAATACAGGGGCTTTCATCCCGGAAAGTGATCTGCCGCATCTGTTTGAGGCGTTCTACCGTGTGGAACAGTCGCGAAACCGTGAAACCGGGGGCAGCGGACTGGGACTTTATATTGTAAAAACGGCGCTGGAAAAGCATGGGGCGCAGTATGGGATCAGAAACACAGCGGACGGGGTAGAAGTGTGGTTTTGCATGAGATGACGTCTGGAGGGGGCGTTTTACGGGTCCCAAAGTCATGCTTTTGTCCCTGGTATCATAATGTTTTGCCTCGAAAAAATTCTTCCGGAGCTGTCATGGAATCCGCGGAAATATTCTGAGTGACATGTCTGTTTTGTGACGGTTTACTGCCCGCGAGTTCAGATTCCACACAAAAAACACACATAAACTTCAATCAGATCACAGACTCCGATGGTATGCTGTGAGAGCAAAAACAGATCAGAAAGGAGATAAGTGAGATGAAAAGAAGAACAGCAGGTCTGATGCTTTGTATGGCCGCAGCAGGTATAACAGCAGCGTTTTCCCTGTCCGGGACAGGGGCGCAGGCAATGACGTATGCGCGTGGGGACGGTTCCGTCTGCCCTGTGGAGAACAGGAAGTACGGAGTGTCTGAGCCGGAACAGGCACGGACGGAGAGCGGCGCGGCAGCGAAGGATCTGGAAAACTGGCAAAAGGCACGACTACGGGAGGAGATCTCTCTGTTAAAGGAGTACGGCGTCACGTTTGACGAGGAACAGGAATGTCTTCTTTATCAGGGACGGAAAATAAGGCTTCTGATCGATGAGCAGATTGAGGATACGTATTCCTCGATTCAGATGCCGGACGGGGAGATTGACCTCTATACGGTGCGCTCGAAGGATTACACCCTTACCGGAGTGAGGACCGCCTCGCAGGAGGAGTACGACAGACATACGGAAAATCTGCGGGAACGGGAATACGAAAAGGAAGCTTCCCATATGCTTTCCGCTGAGTTTGGGGAAACGGACGAAGATGCGGCGTATGCATGGGAAAATCCATGGGGCCTGGAGACGGGCGTTGTGCTGGAAGATACGGTTACCATAGCGGAAAATGAGAGCAGAGCAGTGGAGGATACAGGAATACGAGCAGAAGATGACACAGCCGCCGCGGCATCGGATGTGTCGGAAGATATCGTTATCAGCATAGCGCAGGAGACCACCGCGTCCGGTTCTGTGTATGATACGCCGTCGGAAGAGGAGAAAAAGAGGATCACGGAATATGCGGATGTCGGGATCGAGCGGAATTCTCATGGCGGCTGGATGTATCAGGGGAAAGAAATCGACTGGCTGGTGGATGAAGACGGCGGAATCTACATGACGAATGAGAACAAGGACAGGAAGGACAGACTTTATGTCGTGGTGAGGAGGAATGAGGACGGGAGCGTCAGAGAAGCCGAAGAAGTGATGATGGAGGACGCGATCCGGAGTTATGTGGAAAGCGGAACGTGATCTGTATGTTTGTTTTTACGAAGAATCCGGTACTCATCTTGCTAATTTTGATACTCTGTGATAAAGTAAGTTATAACGAAAAAACAAAGCAGGTGATGAGATATAGATATCTGGAAGATTGTTACGGTGGAATATAAAAAGGGGCAGAAACTGACAGAAGACCAAATTGCTGAAATTGAAGCAGCAAAAGAGAAGCCGATTGTCTATGATGAGGATTCTCCGGAACTGACTCCGGCTATGGAGAAGGCCTTTCTGGTGGCGGCAAGGAGCAGGAACAGATACAGACGGGAAATTTCATAAAGGAAAAATTTCGTAAAAGGGCTGTCGGAAAAATGTCTGGCTGACATATTTCCCGGCAGCCCTTTTAAAAATTTACCCTTTGACGCCGCCTGCCGTAAGACCTGCCGCCAGATGCTTCTCGATGCACAGGAACAGGATGATGACCGGAATGGTCGCGAACAGGGAAGTCGCGAACAGATACTGCCACTGGATCATGTTGAAGCCGTAGAAGACGTTGATGCCGACGGTGATAGGCTTCAGCGTGTCCGTGGATATCAGGGTCAGCGCGATCGTGTACTCATTCCAGGAGTTGATGAACACGAAGATCAGCGTCGTGACGATGCCAGGCGCTGACATCGGGATCAGAACCCGGACCAGGGAGCCGATGGTCCCGCAGCCGTCAACCTTCGCGGCCTGCTCCATCTCGGAGGAAATGGAGAGGAAGGTTCCGCGCAGAAGCCAGATCGCGAATGCCTGGTTGAACGCGGCGTTCAGAAGGATCAGTCCGAACAGGCTGTTGACCAGGTGCATCGTAGTCATCAGCTTGTAGATGCCGACCAGAAGCACGACCGGGGCAAACATCTGACTCATGATCACCAGTCCGAGGAAAACGGATTTGCCCTTGAACTGCATGCGGCTCATCGCGTAGGCGGCCGGGATTCCGCAGAGGATCGCGACCAGGGTCGCCCCGCCGGCTACGATAACGGAATTCAGAAAGTAGCGGAGTACCGGGGCGGCGGACCATATCTCGATGAAATTAGACCATTTCCATTTGGCCGGCAGAATCGTCATGTTGAGAGCGTACATCTCGCTCCGGTCCTTTGCCGCGGTCGTAAACATGACAAAGTAAGGATAGAGAATGATAACGCACAGGACGATCACGAACAGATAAAGAAAGAATTTTTTGATGATATTTTTGCGTTTTTTCTTTGTCATAGCTGATCCTCCTTTTCTGCCCTCAGAGATAAAATCATATACACGCTGGCGCAGACGCACAGGATCGCGAAGCCGACTACCGAAACTGCCGCGGCCTGTCCGGACTTGCCGTTGTAGAATGACAGTTTGTACAGGTAGGTGGCAAGTGTATGGGTTCTGTCGGCGGGATCGCCCTTGGTGATCGTCCAGATGATCGGGAAGGAATTGAACACATAGATGATGTTCAGAACCGTGGATACAGTAAGGCTCGGTTTCAGCAGAGGAAGCGTGATCATCCTGAGCTTCTGCCAGAAACCTGCCCCGTCGATGTCTGCCGCCTCATAGAACGTGCTGTCGATGCTCTGCAGTCCGGAGAGCACACAGAATGTGACGAACGGGAAGGTGACGAAGATGCCGATCCAGCATTCCCACGCGAAATAAGCGTTCGCGTCCGGCGTCCAGTTGATGTAGGTTTTGATGAGGCCGAGCTTGCTCAGAATCACGTTCAGAGAGCCGTAGTCGGCGTTGATGATATATTTCCAGATGACAGACTGGATGATCAGGGACGTAGCCCATGGGAAAACCACGACGGCGCGGACGAGCTTCCGTCCTACAAATTCCTGATTGAGCACCATGGCGATGACAAAGCCGATAAGCGTGGAAAATCCGACGACCGCTACTGTCCAGACCAGAGTGTTCTGGAGCGTATGCCAGAAGGTAGGAGAGGCAAAGATCATTTTGAAATTTTTGAAATCATTGTAACCCTTGATGACGCCGGCGCGCGAGATCTCCGACAGAGACAGCTGGAATACGGTGACGATCGGGACCGCGATCATTACGGTCATCAGGATCAGGCTCGGCAGCATCCACAGATAAGGTTCCACCTTCTTTTGAATGGCATGTTTTTTCATTCGTCCGCCCCCTTTTCATAAATCTCATGTAAATACTCTCCGCTTTTGCGAAAGACAGGCTAAAGCTTTCTTTCCCTGCGCATAAAACAGTAAGGGGCCGGAACCATGTCCGGCCCCTTTTTGGAACCAGTTTTACTGGGCTATCTCCGTTTCCAGTGCCATCTCTTCCGCGAGCTCAAGGATCTCTTCCTGGAGAGCGTCAAGTGTGCTCTGCGCGTCCGCGCCCTGGCAGATCTGCTGCTCCGCGTTGATGACGCCCTGCTTCACATCGTTCCACTCCGGTTTGGAGGCCGGGTAGAAGTTGCAGGAAGCAAGCATGTCGCAGAACGTCGCGAAATATTCGCTGTTGCCTTCGCCTGCGTCGCCGCCCTTCTGGAACTGCTCCGCATTCTCGGTGAGGATCGCGGCAGAGTCTGTGGTAACCGGAAGGAATCCTTCAAATACCATGTACTCGGCATAGGTGTTCGCCTCATAGAACGCGTCGAAGAATTTGCTGATCGCTGCCGTACGCGCGTCCTGATCCTCGGCCGCCTCGTCGCGGAACGCCATCAGACGGTCGCATACGCCCATCTGCACGGACTCGTTCTCGCCGTTGGTCGGCATCGGAGCCACGCCGAAGTTGATGTCCGGAGCAAGGTCATACAGGTTGCACGGTCCAAGCATCATCGCAAGGGAGCCTGCCGCGAAAGCGTCCTGCTGCGGATAACGCGTCTCGGTGTAAGGATCCGCGGTGCAGTAGCCGGAATCGATGAGCGTCTTCATAAATTCGACGGCCTCTACGTTCTCAGGGCTGTTCAGCGCCCAGTTGCCGTCCGCGTCGACAAAGCCGCCGCCGTTGTTCCAGCTGTAGTAGGAGAACGCGGCCTGTCCTTCGTCAGTGGAGATATCAAGGCTCCACGGAACGATATTCTCATCGTACGCTTTGATCTTTTCGCACGCGTCAAGAACGCCGTCCCAGGTTGTCGGAACCTCGGCGCCGGCAGCCTCAAGGATGTCCTTGTTATAGAAGAGAGCGCGCGCGGAAGCCAGGATCGGAAGCGCCCATACCGTGCCGTTTATCTCGTTTGCGTTCCAGAAGCTCGGAAGGATCTTCGCTTTCAGATCCTCGGAAGTATATTCCTCCGCCGGCATCAGCAGGTCGTCCGCCACATAGTCGGCAAACGTGTCGATATTCAGGATGTCGGGAGCCTGATTTGTGGAGATACGGGTGTTGACTACGGTGTAGAGGTCGTTCCAGGAAACGATCTCGATGTTCAGATCAATGTCCGGGTTGGCCGCCTCGAAAGCGCCCTCAAATCCATCCTCCCCAAGCCACCAGTCCTGGGTAAAATTGCCGTACTGAGAAATGATCACGTCCAGAGTGACCTTGCCGCCTTCTTCGGCCGCCGCGGTCATCGTCAGACCAAGCGCCATGGTAAGCGCAAGAACCGATGCAAGAATTTTTTTCATTCAAAAACCTCCTTCGTTTTGAATCTCTTTAAATCCCATAGAAACCATATCGGAGAATGGTAATATTGCACAAAACCCTCCGACTATACATAATTATACTTGTTGATTCTGCGATAATATAGCAAAAAGAGTACGTACAATAGAAAAATCGTACGCAATTTCCGTAAAATATACTTAATTACGAAAATATGTATGAAATATTGCAAAAACACTGCAAAAACACTGCCGTAAACAGATGCACATTCAGCGTCTGTGCATCTTGCGGTAAGCGCTCGGCGTGCAGCCGGCGAAAGCGCGGAACCGTTTGGTAAAATAATTGTAATCCCCGATTCCGACGGCCTCCGCAACCGCGGAGACAGGCTGATCACTCTGCAGAAGCAGCGTTTTTGCCAGATCAATCCGCCGCTGGGTGATCAGATGGGACAGCGTCTTTCCGCCCGACAGCTCCTTGGCAAGCTGACACAGCTTTGTGCGGCCGATGTGGAGTTGGGAGGCGATCGACGCAAGCGACAGTTTTTCCGTGTAATGCTGATCCAGGAAAAGGCTGAGCCTCTGCAGGTCCGTGCGTTCCGCGGCGAGAATCATTTCTTTTTGCTGAATATAGGAAGAGAGAGCTTCGAGAATTTCCAGGTAGGCGCGCAGCTCTTCTTTTGTATACTGGCGGAACTGAAAAAAAGCCTGACGCAGATCTTCTGGCGCGGACTTGCCGGCGGCAGAGCCTGCGTTTTCGGATTCTGCCTCTTTTTCGCTCCCCGGCCACCAGGTAAGTGTCCGGCGGCAGTTTTCCCACTGTTCTTCCAGAGGAGAGTCATCCAGAAACTGGCCGCAGATCAGGTAGGCGAGCGGATCCCCACCGGCTTCCGCGCGAATCGGGAGTATGGCTTCGCAGATCCCGGCATGGCAGCGGTAGGAATAGAAAGCGGAGCCGCCCCTGTCCGCGCAGGAAGCGTCCGCACCGCTTTTGCTCCCGCATAAACTTACGGCGTGCGCGTCACAGGCGGTGCAGCGCGCATGGCCTTCGGCAGACGCGTTGATCTTTTCGCAGAACGGCGCGTGGTCGCTGCTTAAGCAGATGTCATGGCCCTGCGTGTTCAGAATGTTGGCGCGGATGCCGGTGAGCGTGTAAAGATTTGAGACCAGGCGCAGCAGCTGTTCCTGGTTGAAAAGAACGTTCATAAGGATGCCTCCGTATATCTTAAATATGTGAAAATTGTCTGTTCTCTGTATTATATTTCTATTTCCGCAGAAATGCAACGAAAGAGCTGCCGTCCGCTCATCTGCGTCCCGTGAGAGAGAAACGGAAGCGGCGGCGGATACAGGAACCGCAGATATAGAAGATTCCTGGTTGTATCTCGGGCGGCAGGTGTGATAGAATAGACAAGACATCAGCATTTCCGGAGGTGTTTCGCCGGGAAAATAACGTTGGGAGGAAACCATTATGAAAGACGCAACCAAATGTCTGCACGCAGGCTATCATCCGAAAAATTCCGAGCCGCGGGTTATGCCGATCGTACAGAGTACCACCTATGTCTACGACAATACCGAGGAAGTAGCGGCAGTATTTGACGATCCGACAAAATCTCTGATCTATTCGAGATTCGGAAATCCGACGGTCATGGCCGTGGAGGATAAGATCGCCGAGCTTGAAGGCGGGATCGGCGCGATGTGCACGACTTCAGGACAGGCTGCCACGCTGCTGTCCATTCTGAATATCTGCAAAGCGGGCGACAGCTTTATCAGCACGACGGAGATTTACGGCGGCACGGTCAATCTGTTCTCCTTCACGCTGAAAAAGATGGGGATCGAGTGCATTTTTATTGACAAAAACGCGAGCGATGAGGAGATTTCCGCATGCTTTAAGCCGAACACGAAGGCTGTTTTCGGGGAGACGATCGCGAATCCGGCGCTGACGGTGCTTGACATCGAACGTTTTGCCAAACTTGCGCATGCGCACGGCGTTCCGCTCATTGTGGATAATACGTTTGCGACGCCGGTGCTGTGCAAACCGTTTGAGTTCGGCGCGGACATTGTGGTCCATTCCACTTCAAAATATATGGACGGCCATGCGGTGCAGATCGGCGGGGTCATTGTGGACAGCGGAAAATTTGACTGGGAGAACGGGAATTTCCCGGAGCTTGTGGAGCCTGACGAGTCGTATCACGGACTTTCCTATACAAAAACCTACGGCAAGGCAGCTTATATTATCAAGGCGCGGATGCAGCTGATGAGAGATTTCGGCGTGTATCCGGCGGCACACTCCGCGTTTCTGCTCAACCTTGGCCTTGAGACGCTGGATGTCAGGATGCGCCAGTACTGTGAGAACGCGATGACCGTCGCGAGATACCTCGAGAAAAACGACAAGATCGAAAGCGTGAAATATCCGGGACTTGAGAGCGACGAGTGCCACGCGCTGGCGCAGAAGTATCTCAAGGGAAGCAGCGGCGTGATCTCGTTTGTCATCAAGGGAGGCAAGGCGGCGGCGATGAAATTTATGAATTCGCTTGAGCTTGCGTCCAATGAGGTGCATGTCGCGGATATCCGTACCTGCGTCCTTCATCCGGCCAGCGAGACGCACCGCCAGCTCACGGACGAGCAGCTTGCCGCGGCGGGGATCGAGAGCGGCATGGTGAGACTTTCCGTCGGCCTGGAAGATGTGAATGATATTCTTGCCGATCTTGAAAAAGGATTTGCGGCCGTTGGCTGAATCCGAAGAACCATAAAAAGAACAGAGACAAAAGCGCCTCTCCTGCCTGATGGGGGAGGCGTCTGCTGTAGAGGAGCGCAGCCGTATGCCATTTTTGATGATACGAGACGATATTGTGAACGTGAAGACGGACGCGATTGTAAATCCGGCGAACGAGAATCTGCAGGAAGGAAGCGGAACCAGCCGGGCGATCTATCTCGCTGCCGGAGAGGAAAAACTTAAGAAAGCCTGCCGCCAGATCGGCCATTGTGATTCGGGCAGGGCGGTCATAACGAAAGGATTCGGACTTTCGGCAAAGTACGTGATCCACGCGGTGGGGCCGTTGTGGATGGGAGGAGACAAAGGGGAGGAACAGCTGCTTTACAGTGCGTACCGGGAATCCCTTATGCTGGCCCGGAGATATCATCTGGAATCCATTGCGTTTCCGCTGCTTTCCGCCGGCAATTATCATTATCCGAAAGAACAGGCAATGAGAGTGGCGGTTCGGGTGATCGGGGATTTCCTGATGGAGCATGAGATGCTGGTCTATCTTGTTCTGTATGACAGGAGCGCTGTATCTATCAGCAAAACGCTTTCGGATTCGATCGACGAGTACATAGACGACCACTATGTCGAGACGAAAGATGAGCATCTGGAAGGGGACAGAGGATATCCGGTTTTCCGCGAAGGATACTCTTTGTATCAGGATGATGAATACTGGAAGAGATTACGGACGGAAAGCAGGGAAAAGCCGCCTTCCCCGCCTGAGCGTTTTTTGCGGGAGTCTGTATCCGGCCAGGCGGGAGCAGGCGGCAGCTCTCCGGAAAATGTGGATATGGATGGAGCTGCGGATGGGGAAGCAGGTTCGCCGGCCTGCCCGGAAATTTCGGATGCTTTTCCAGAGCCGGAGCAGTCCGCTTCTTCAGATGCTTTTCCAGAGCCGAAGCAGTCCGCTTCTTCAGGTGCTTTTCCAAAGTCGGAGCCGTCTGCTCCTTCGGGCGCTTTTCCAAGACCGGTGATGTCCGTTTCTCCGGGTCCCCCTCGGAAGAGGGAACTGTCCGCGCTGCCGGCCGGTTTCCCGAAACGGCGCCTGGAACAGATTCTGTCGCATATGGACGAGACTTTCTCCCAGATGCTGCTCCGCCTGATTGATGAGAGAGGGCTGAAGGATTCCAGCGTCTATCGGAAAGCGAACGTTGACCGCAGACACTTTTCAAAGATCAGAAACGATGTCAACTACGCGCCGAATAAAAAAACCGTACTGGCTTTTGCCATCGCGCTGGAGCTTTCCCTTGATGAGACAAAGGATCTGCTGATGCGGGCAGGATTCGCGTTTTCAAGCAGCTCGCGGTTTGATGTGATCGTCTGCTTCTTTATTGAGAACCGGCAGTATGATATTTTTGAAATAAATGAGGCGCTGTTCGCCTATGGACAGCCGCTGCTCGGGGCGGGCGCGGAATCCTGAAATACTGCGGGATGGCGCATGTGTGAACTGTAATGAAAATGTCTCCTGTCATGCGACCTTTTTTTGATCGGCCTGCGGTATACTGCGGTCATCAGGAAACAAAAGCAGAAGGTACGGCAGAACAGCACGCCGGAATCTGCGGGCGGGCTGAATAAAGCAGACCGGGCCGGATCAGAAAAGGAGGAAGGTACGATGAAGAAAGGTTTGACAGAGCTGGTTTTTATTCTTGACAGGAGCGGTTCGATGGGGGGACTTGAGAGCGATACGATCGGCGGCTTCAACGGTATGATCAAAAAGCAGAGAGAGCAGGAGGGCGAAGCAAACGTCACGACGGTGCTTTTTGACGACAAGTATGAGCTGCTTCACGACCGCTTCCCGATTGAGGCAGTGAGGCCGATGACGGACAGGGATTATTATGTGCGGGGCTGCACGGCGCTTCTGGACGCGGTCGGAAAGACGATCGACAAGATGGTGAATATTCAGAAGCATCTGCCGGAGGAAATGAGGGCGGAGAAAGTGATCTTTGTCATCACCACAGACGGTCTTGAGAATGCGAGCCGCGAATACAGCACCAGCAGGATTCGTCAGATGATCGAGAGAGAGAAGAAAGAATACGGATGGGAATTTCTGTTCCTCGGAGCCAATATGGACGCGGTCAAGGAGGCGGAAAAATTCGGTGTCGCGTCGAGCCGGGCCGTCAGATTCCATAATGACAGCCAGGGAATCGCCACAAATTATGAAGTCGTGGGCAATACGCTCAGCTGTATGAGGAGAGCCGCGAACATGGCGGATGTGGACGGAAGCTGGAAGGAGAGAATCGAGGAAGACTACCAGCGCAGGGCCGGCGCGGGACAGAAAAAAAGCGGAAAATGATCCGCAGAGGAAATGGCAGTATTTTTCAGGCAGGATGGCAGAATAGATCATGACTTATCTTCCGGAGGTTTTGCCGCTTTTGGGCGGCGGGACGTCCGGAAGATATCGTGCGTTCCGTAAAAGCAGAATATAGAGCCGGCATCTGCAGAATCAGAGAAAGGATCTGGTGTCTGCAAAAGCAGAGAAAGAATCTGGCATCTGCAGAATCAGAGCAAGAATCTGACGTCTGCAGATGCAGAATACGGATCCGGCATCGTAAAGACGGCGGACTGCGGAGCCTGCGGGACGGGAAACCTGCCGGTTTCGGATACGGGCCGGTTCGCTGCTGCGGTTCATTATATAAGAAAGGAATGAAAGCGAAATATTATGAATACAATCGATTTTAACGCAAAAAAAGGGTTCATCTGCGATATGGACGGCGTGATCTATCATGGGAATGTCATCCTTCCGGGCGTAAAGAAATTTATCAAATGGCTGAATGACGAACATAAGAGCTATCTGTTTCTGACAAACAACAGCGGGCTTACGCCGAAGGAGCTGAATCAGAAGCTTGCCCGTCTTGGACTGGACGTGCCGGAGGAACATTTCTATACGAGCGCGCTGGCGACCGCCGCGTTTCTGAAAGAACAGGCGCCGGGCTGTTCGGTCTACGCGATCGGGGAGGCGGGCCTGCTGAACGCGCTGTATGACGCGGGACTTACGATGAATGATGTCAATCCGGATTATGTCGTCGTCGGGGAAGGAAAAGCGTACTCGCTCGAAACGCTGACGCGTGCGACTAACCTGGTACTTGCCGGGGCGAAGCTGATCGGAGCAAATTCGGACGTGTCTGGGCCGATCGAAAACGGGATTGCCCCCGCCTGCCGCGCGCTGACGGCGCCGATTGAGATGGCGGCAGGCACACAGGCGTATTTCTGCGGCAAGCCGAATCCGCTGATGATGCGCACCGGCCTGCGTATTCTCGGCTGTCATTCGGCGGAAGCCGTCATGGTGGGAGACCGCATGGACACGGATGTGATTTCCGGTATGGAGAGCGGCATGTCCACGGTGCTCGTACTCTCAGGTGTGTCCACGCAGGAGACTCTGCGGATGTTCGCGTACCGTCCGACGATGGTGCTGAACGGTGTGGGAGATATCGTCAGGATGGCGCAGGGAGCAAAGTGAGAGCAGGAGATCTTCCATGCCCGGTGCCCGGCCGCGGCCGCATTTTTGCTAAACATCCGGGCATGGATGAGACAACGAAAAGAGACAGGAGATTCCAGAGAATGCAGGCATACTTATTTGTACATTTCAGAGAGAAAACAACACCGGACGGGGAGCAGGTACACTTCGCGCTGAGCCGGGACGGCTTTCGCTGGGAAGCGGTAAACGGCGGAAACCCGGTGCTGTGGGCATACCACGGGGATAAAGGGGTAAGAGATTTTACAATTGTAAGGAGCAGGATTGATCACCGCTTTTATATTCTCGCGACGGATCTCAGCCTTGCCTACGGACTTCGGAACCAGTACCACGGTTCCTGGGAGGAGATCAGCCGTCATGGCAGCAGGGCGCTGTCTGTCTGGGAATCGGATGATCTTGTGAACTGGTCGGAACAGAGGCTGGCGCAGGTGGCGGACGAGGCGTTCGGCTGTGTATGGGCTCCGGACGCGGTCTGCGATGAGAGCCGGCAGGAATATGTGCTCCACTGGTCGTCCTCGCACGAATATAATGATTACCAGGAAAAGGGAATCTACTGCTGCAGAACGCGGGATTTCCGGCATTTCACGAAGCCGGAGCCGCTGTACCGGCCCGCGGGCCAGGATGTCATAGATTCTGCCATCTATGAGGAGGACGGCAGATATTATCTGTTTGCCAAATTCGGGGGAAGCGTGCGCCATGTGGCGCTGCTGTGTTCGGATGAGATCACCGGAACGTACAGGAAGATGGATGCGTTTGACGCGGAAATGAGAAAGCTTGAGGAAGGCGTCTACGAGGCGCCGACCGCCGTGCGGCTTGCGGACGGAAGATGGTGCCTGTTCCTCGACTATTACGGCGTTCCTGGAGCGGGGCAGGGGTATGTGCCGTTCGTGGCGGACAGTCTCGCGGACGGCGTATTTGTGCGCGCGGATGAGGAGTTTTCGTTCCCCTACGGATTCAAGCATGGAACAATCCTTCCCATTACGGAAGAAGAGTATGACAGGATCCGGGCGCACGACTGGTCGGATAAAGGGTGGATTTAAAAGGTTTTTACCTAAACTTTCATGCCGGGCATGCCCGGCAGCATCATGAATAAAAGCCCACGGGTCGCTTCGTGCCTTTGGCACTCCCGCGCCCCTGCCCATATTCGCAAATCGTGCTGCTCACATTCGTTCGCATCACTGT
>CANRGB010000081.1 GCA_947630005.1 uncultured Lachnospiraceae bacterium | reverse complement strand
CTTTGCCGCCGTGCTGTCACATTCCGCAGTATCTTCTGAAAGGCCGGATGGTTCTTGATCATCCTCCGAAAGGGCGGACGGTTCCGCAATGTTTTCTGAGAAACTTGGTTTCTGTGCAGTCTGGTTCGTGAGGACGGATCCCGGATATCCTGTTTCAGTTGCTGTGTTTTGATTCAATAATCATTCCTCCTTATTTTAACAGTAACGGTGGACAGTTACAAGTGTGTTGTGAAAAAATGTTGGATAATCCGCAAGAAATGTAATGTAAGATATTTGAAATGAAAAGATAACACAGATGATTGATGATAAATAATTTTCTATACAGATTATTATATGTATTATATCATATATATAAAAATCTGTCCAGATGAAAAAAATAAAAAAAGGATATGGAGATGAAAATATCCCGCAGGATCCGGATCTTCTGGAAGATCTGAACTGCCGCAGGATATTTTTCTGTCTGTGACCTGCATGCAGAGTGGTATACTGCCGGGTGGAGCTTCTTACGCCTGTGAAACAGGGGAGATCCACTGCCGGATCACATCCGCGCTGCGTCCGGCCAGCTCCGCGATGGTATCCATGAACAGTACCCGCGGGGAAAGACAGTCGGGAAATAGGGATTGTCTTTATAAGAAATGTGAAGTATAATAGGATATTAGTTGCTGACTGTTTGTACCGCTGACGATTTACCGCAGCGGTATATTGCTGAAAGCCGTTTTTGGGAGGGATGACGGACTGTTCTGACGGGGGAAGTGCGGTTCAGATCCGCCGGCATCTGTCCGCTTTGGCTGAAAGCCGGTCTGCTTACAAATGAGTGAGGAGAATGTGAAATGAGGAGAACGGATACATGGAATGTGTATTCAGAAGCTCAGCTTGCAGAGCTGGAAAAAATCTGCGTGGATTACAAGAAATTTCTTAACTGCGGCAAGACGGAACGGGAGTGTGTGAAGGAGACGGTCCGGCTGGCCAGGGAAGCGGGCTATGTGAGCCTGGAGGAGGCGCGCGAGGCCGGGAGGGCGCTCACGGCGGGCGACAGGGTATATGAAATATGCATGAACAAGATGATCGTGCTGTTTCATATCGGAAGGGAGCCGCTGGAGCGTGGGATGAGGATCCTCGGGGCGCATATCGATTCGCCGAGGTTCGACGTCAAACAGAATCCGCTCTATGAGGACGGCGGTCTGGCTTATTTTGACACGCATTACTATGGCGGCGTCAAGAAGTATCAGTGGCCGACGGTTCCGCTTGCTCTGCACGGTGTTATCGTGAAAAAGAACGGGGAGACGGTGGAGCTCAGGATCGGGGAGGACGCGGATGACCCGGTTGTGTTTATCTCGGATCTGCTGGTTCATCTGGCCGGAGAGCAGATGGAGAAGAAGGCGCGGGTTGTCATTGACGGGGAAACTATGGATGTGGTCGTCGGTTCCCGGCCGTGGAAGAAGGAGAGCAGCGCAAAAAAGGCGGACGGCGGGACAGCGTCGGAGCCGGGGGATAGCGCTGACGGTTCACAGGAGAAAGAGGGCAGTCTGAAAGACAAGGCGAAGGATCTGGTCAGGGAGAACATTCTTCGGATATTAGAGGAGAGATACGGGATCGAGGAGGAGGATTTTCTCTCGGCGGAGATCGAGGCGGTACCGGCCGGAAAGGCGAGGGACTGCGGCCTCGACCGCAGCATGGTTCTCTCGTACGGACAGGACGACCGTGTATGCGCGTATACCTCTCTGCTGGCGCTGCTTGAGACGGATACGCAGGACAGGACGTGCTGCTGCCTTCTGGTGGATAAGGAGGAGACCGGGAGCGTTGGGGCCACCAGTATGAAATCACGGTTTTTTGAGAATACCGTGGCCGAGCTGATGGACTGCGCGGGACAGTACAGCGAGCTGAAGCTGAGGCGCTGTCTCGCGAATTCGAGCATGCTCTCCTCAGATGTGAGCGCGGCGTTTGACCCGATGTTTGCCGGATGTTTTGAGAAAAAGAACACGGCCTATCTTGGGAAGGGACTGACGCTGAGCAAGTATACCGGGGCCCGGGGCAAGAGAAGTACCAACGACGCGAACGCGGAGTTTATCGCGCAGATCCGGAGGATCTTTGAGGAGCGCGACGTCGCGTTCCAGACCGCGGAGCTGGGAAGGGTCGATGTCGGCGGCGGCGGAACGATTTCTTACATAACGGCGCTCTACGGCATGAATGTGATCGACAGCGGCGTTCCGGTAATGAATATGCACGCTCCGATGGAGGTGACAAGCAAGGCGGACATCTATGAGGCAAAGCGCGGTTACCAGGCGTTTCTGATGGAAGCGTGACGGGAAGGCCTGGCGAAGCGCGTCTGTCAGACGTTTCTGATGGAAGCGTGACGGGAAAGACCGACCTGGCGAAGCGCAGCTCTTCAGATGTGATACAGGGAAACAAAGTGCAGTACAAAGCTGCTGTTTCCGCCGGTGTATGGTTATGCGGAAGCGGCGGCGGACAGGAGGAATGAAGAAATGAAAAGAAGACTGGCATGGCTGGCGGTAATGGCAGCTGCAGCGGCGATGACATTTGCGCCGGCGTCATTTGCGGAGGAGACGGAGGCGGTCAGCGAGGCAGCGCAGGAAGAGTCTGCCGAAAGTGAAGCGGTTTTTGCGGAGGCCGAAAGCGGAGCTGCGCAGGAAGAAGCCGCCGAGGATGAGACAGCTTTTGCGGATTCTGAAAACGCGGACGCGGTGCAGGTCGGCTCTCTGAAGGGACCGACTTCGATGGGTATCGTATCCATGATGCAGAAAGCGCAGAACAAAGAGACGGATATTCCGTATGAGTTTACCATGGTGACGGCGGCGGACGAACTGCTGGGCGGCGTTATCAGCGGCAGCCTTGATATCGCGATGGTGCCGGCGAATGTGGCGGGTGTTCTCTACAATAAGACGGAGGGCGGGATCAGCGTGATCGACGTCAATACGCTGGGCGTTCTCTATGTCGTGGAATGTGGAGAGTCGGTTCAGTCGGTCGCGGACCTTGCCGGAAAGACTGTTTACATGACCGGAAAGGGCCAGACGCCGGACTATACGATCCAGTATCTGCTTGAGCAGAACGGACTCAGCACGGATGATGTGACGCTGGAATATAAATCGGAGCCGACGGAGGTCGTTTCGGTGCTCGCCGAGGACGACGCGGCGATCGGACTGCTTCCGCAGCCGTTTGTGACGGCGGCCATGGCGCAGAATGAGAATCTGAAGATTGCGCTTGATCTGACCGAAGAGTGGGAGAAGGTGCAGGGCGAGGGCGGCAGCAGTCTTGTCACGGGCGTGACGATCGTAAGGAACGAATTCCTGGAGGAGAATCCGGACGCTGTGCAGGATTTCCTGGCGGAGCATGAGGAGTCTGCGGCCTGGACGAATGAAAATCCGGAGGAGGCCGCGGAGCTGATCGCAGCGCAGGGAATTGTCGCGAAAGCGCCGATCGCGCAGAAAGCGATTCCGTTCTGCAACATCACCTGTATAGAAGGTGAGGAGATGAAGACCGCGCTGGAAGGATATCTGCAGGTGCTGTTCGACATGGAGCCGACGTCTGTGGGCGGACAGCTTCCGGCCGAGGATTTCTATTATATGGGATAACTGCGGCTTTTGTGCCGGCGGCATATGCCCGGGACTGACCGGCGCCACATGGAAGCGGTACAAGCCAAAGCGAAGGAAAGATGGACAGTAAACATAAAAGAATAAGGAGCGCCGTGATTCTGGCCGTCTGGCTGATTCTCTGGCAGGCGGCAGCGGCGCTGATCCACAACAGGATCATATTTGTCGGTCCGCGGGAGGCAGTCCTGGCGCTTGTCTCCCAGATCGGGACCGCGGAATTCTGGAGAACGGTTGCTTCCTCCTTTTTCAGGATCGCGGGAGGTTTTACCGGCGCGTTTCTGGCGGGAATTCTGACGGCGGCGCTTGCCGGCCGTTTTTCCCTGCTGAGAGAGTTTCTGGAGCCGCCGGCGGCGCTTCTTCAGTCGGTGCCGGTGGCTTCTTTTGTCATACTGGCGCTGATCTGGATCGGCTCGGAGAATCTGTCCATCCTGATCACCTGCGTTGTCGTATTTCCTGTCATTTACCGTAATGTACTGGAGGGGATCCGGCAGACAGACCGGAAGATGCTGGAGATGGCCCAGGTGTTCCGGATGGGGGTCTGGAAAAAGATCTGGTATCTGTATCGTCCCGCGGTCATGCCGTATCTGCTCGCCGGCTGCAGGATCTCGCTCGGGATGGCGTGGAAATCCGGCGTGGCGGCGGAGGTGATCGGCGTTCCCGACCATTCCATCGGAGAGAAGCTTTACATGGCGAAGATTTATCTGAGCACGGCGGAGCTGTTCGCGTGGACTTTCGTGATCATTGTGGTGAGCAGGATCTTTGAACGGCTGTTTTTGTGGCTGCTGGGCCGGTTTGTTCCGGAGAGAAGCGCAGCCCGGAGCGCGAAAGCCGTCCGCGGCGGCGGAAACGTCAGGGAGAACCGAAGTGAAGGAGCCGGAACCGCAAAAACCGTCCGCGGCGGGAAAAATGTCGGGGAGAACCGAAGTGGAAGAGTCGGAACCGCAAAAGCCGTTCGCGGCGGGGGAAACGTCAGGGAGAACCGAAGTGAAGGAGCCGGAACCGCAAAAGCCGTCCGCGGCGGGGGAAACGTCAGGGAGAACCGAAGTGAAGGAGCCGGAACCGTGAAGGCCGTCCGCGGCGGAGAAAACGTCAGGGAGAACCGAAGTGAAGGAGCCGGAACCGCAAAAGCCGTCCGCGGCGGGCAGAGCGTGACAGCCGCTTCTTACAGGAAGGATTCAGGCAATCCGGCAGATGCTTCTCCTGTTCTTGCCGCGGAGGCGGTCTCGAAAGCCTACCGGGGAATTCCGGTGCTGGAAGAGGAGAATCTTCGGATAGGAAGAGGAGATATTTACTGCCTGATGGGGCCTTCCGGGCGGGGGAAGACGACGCTTCTGCGCCTGCTGATGGGGCTGGAGCGGCCGGATGACGGGAGGATCACGGGCAGCGGCAGAAAAAGGATCAGCGCTGTCTTTCAGGAGGACCGGCTGTGCGGGTATCTGAGCGGGATCGATAATATCCGGATCGTCTCGGGCAGAGACGGGCTCTGGTGTGATCCGCGGGAACTGCTCTCTTTGTTTCTGGATCCGGAAGCGCTGGAACGTCCGGCGCGGGAGCTGAGCGGAGGCATGAAGCGGAGGGTGGCGATCGCCCGTGCGCTGGCGGTCAGCTCGGAAGTAGTCCTGATGGATGAGCCGTTCACGGGGCTGGATGAGGAGACGCGCATACAGGCCGCGGAAGCGATCCGGGCAAATCTGAACGGGCGGGCGCTGCTGCTTGTGACGCATCAGGCGGAGGACGCGCGCCGTCTGGGAGCGGAGCTTATACATCTGAAAGAACCCGCCGGCTTCCATGCGGGCGGACGGGAGTCTGATAAATCCGTGGCATCATGGGAGCAAAATACCTTTTGACCCCAACATCATATCATAATACGGAGGAGCGGAAAATGCAGTTTAACAATAAAAAACTTTGGAAACAGATTTTACTTATATGTATCTTGCTGGGATTCAACATTTTCTCGCTCCTGATGTTCACGGAGGGAAATAATAAGAGAATTGTTGAACAGAACGACAGCTATCTGACCGACGCGACGAAGCTTGTGTCAAAGCGCGTGGATGACGTCATGAAAAGGGCGGAAAAAAGCATCAGCGCGCTGGCTTTTCTGTATGGGAAAACGCTGTCCTCGCCGGACGTGGAACCGGAGGTTCTGACGGAGCTTGCGGATAAGGCGCCGTTTGAGTATGTGGAGCTGATCTCCGCGGACGGAAAGCATATAGATTCCCAGGGGGAACTGGAAGACGTCAGCGGCCAGGAATTTTACATGGAAGGAATGAAGGGAAATACCGGCTCCGACGTCATGACCAGGGACGGGAAGACGGCCGTGCTGTTTTACACGCCGCTTTATTATGGGGATGAGATTGTCGGTGTGATGAACGGAAGCTACGGGAATGAGCTCCTGGATGAGCTTCTTACGACTTCTTTCTTTGACGTACAGACGAGGACGTATCTCTGCAAGCCGGACGGCACCGTGATCTATGCCTGCGGCGTGAAGCAGAAGCCCGACAATATTCTTAAAACGCTGGCGGAGAACATCAATATTTCGGATGAGGCCATGGAACAGGTGCGCCTTGCTTTTGAAAATCATGAGACCCGTACCTACACGTACAGCGGAACCAGGGGAACGGGAAATGCCTGTGTCACGGAGCTGTCAAATGACTGGATGCTGCTGCAGACGTTTCCTTCGACGGTGAACAGTCTCATGATCGATACGGCGGACCGGGCGGGCATCCAGCTTGAGATCAAGCTGATCGTCGGTTTTCTGATCTATATTATGTTTATCCTGTTCCTCAACAGAAAATTAGAGAGTGAGAAAAAAGAAATGTCCCGGATCGTCGGGGCGGTCACGCAGCTGTTTAACCGGTTTGTCGTGGTTGACTTTGAAAATGACACATATGAATATATGGAAACGGTGGATGCGGGGATCTCGCAGAAAGGTTCCTACACAGATCTGATCCAGTATATGACTCCGAAATATATCCGGGAGGAAGGGACGGAAGACGTGGATCTCGTCATTCACAAGGATTATATTCAGAAGCATATGGATAAAGATACGCCGTATCTGCAGTGCGAATACCGTATCGACTGGGGCGGGGAGCGATGGGAGAACATCTCGATTCTGTGTCTGAAAAGGGAGGAGGAGGTTCCGGCCGTCGTTCTGATGGCGGTTCAGGATGTGACGGCTCTGAAAAAGAAGGAGGCGCAGACGCGGCTGGCGTTAAAGAACGCGTTTGAAGCGGCCGAGGAGGCGAACCGCGCGAAGAGCGATTTCCTTTCAAGAATGTCGCATGATATCCGCACGCCGATGAACGCGATCATGGGGATGACCGCCGTCGCCGCGATGCATGTGGACGATCATGACCGCCTGCTTGACTGCCTGCACAAGATCACGGTTTCGAGCCGGCACCTGCTCGCGCTGATCAACGACGTGCTTGACATGTCGAAGATTGAGAGCGGGAAGGTCACGCTGTCCGAAGAAGCGTTCAACATGGCCGAACTGGTGGAAAATCTTCTGACGATTATCCGTCCGCAGATCACGGCGAAGCGTCAGCATCTGAAAGTAAACATCTCCCATATCATTCATGAGGACGTGATCGGGGATACGCTGCGCCTGAGTCAGGTATTTGTCAATATCATGGGGAACGCCGTGAAATTTACGCCGGAGGAGGGCGAAATCTCCTTTGGAATCAGCGAGACAGCTTCTCTCATCAAAGGGCAGGGCTGCTACGAATTTGTTTTTGAGGATAACGGAATCGGCATGGAGCCGGATTATATCGATAACATATTTGAGCCGTTCACGCGCTCCAATGCTTCGACGACGAAAAAGATTGAAGGCACCGGCCTTGGCATGCCGATTGCGCGGAACATTGTCCGCATGATGAACGGTACGATCAAGGTGGAAAGCGAACTTGGAAAAGGTTCTAAATTTACCGTTCAGATCTATCTGCCGTTGCAGAATGTTGAGAAGGAGGACGTGACGAGCCTGGCCGATCTGGAGATTCTGGTCGCGGACGACGACCAGGATGCCTGCGTCGCGACCTGCGAGATTCTTGACAGCATCGGGATGGACGCTTCCTGGGTGCTGAGCGGCGGGGAGGCCGTGGAGAAGGTTGTCAGCGCCCACGAGCGGAACGAGGAGTACGCGGCGATCATTCTTGACTGGAAGATGCCTGGCAAGAGCGGCGTAGAGACGGCGCGCGAGATACGGGAAAAAGTCGGCAGCGACGTTCCGATCATCATTCTCTCGGCTTATGACTGGTCCGAGATCGAGCAGGAGGCGAGAGATGCGGGCGTCGACGCGTTTATTGAGAAGCCGCTGTTCCGCTCGCGTCTGATCAATGTGCTCAAAGCGCTCGTGGAGACAGGGACGGATGTGAAAAAGACCAGCATTGACGGCTTCCAGGAAGAGGATTACAGCGGCAGGCGGGTGCTTCTTGTGGAGGACAACGAGCTGAACCGCGAGATCGCCGGAGAACTTCTGGAATCCATCGGCATCAATGTGGAGATGGCGGTTGACGGGCAGCAGGCGGTGGACATATTGAAGGAAAAGCCGGAGGACTACTTCGACCTTGTCTTTATGGATATCCAGATGCCTGTCATGAACGGATACGAGGCGGCCCGGGCCATCCGCGGATCGGGACGCGCGGATCTGGAGAAGATACCGATCGTCGCGATGAGCGCCGACGCGTTCTCCGACGATATCCGCAAAGCAAAGGAAGCCGGAATGGACGATCACGTCGCGAAGCCGGTTGAGTTTGACAAGTTATCGGCGGCGCTGGAAAAGTGGCTGATGTGAGAAGAATGAGGGGTGAGACAGCATGAAAACGCTTGTACTGGCGGAGAAACCGTCCGTGGGGCGCGACATTGCGCGCGTGCTGCGCTGTCAGCAGAAAGGCGACGGCTTCCTTGAGGGAAAAGATTACGTCGTGACCTGGGGACTGGGACACCTGGTGGAGCTGCAGGATCCGGAGGGATACGATAAAAAATATAAAGAGTGGAAGGCGGAGGACCTTCCGATCATGCCGGAAAAATTACAGACAGTCGTGATCGCGAAGACGGGGAAGCAGTATCGGGCGGTGCAGAATCTTCTGAACCGGAAAGACGTCGGGGATGTCGTGATCGCGACGGACGCGGGCCGTGAGGGAGAACTGGTGGCGCGCTGGATCCTGCAGAAGGCAGGCTGCCGCAAGAAATGCCGCCGGCTCTGGATCTCATCCGTGACCGATAAGGCGATCCGGGAAGGCTTCGCGAAGCTGAAAGACGCGAAAGAGTACGATCATCTTTTTGAAGCCGCGGTATCCCGCGCGGAGGCGGACTGGCTGGTCGGCATCAACGCGACGCGGGCGCTGACCTGCAGGTACAACGCGCAGCTCTCCTGCGGCCGCGTACAGACCCCTACGCTCGCGATGATCGCAAAGCGCGAGGAAGAAATCCGGAAATTTCAGCCGCAGACATACTACACGGTGTCGGCGGAAGTGCGGACCGCGTCAGGAAGACCGGGAGCGGGAACTGCGGCGGGAAACAGCGCTGCATTGGGAAGGTCGGGAGCGGGAACCGCGTCGGGAAACAGCGCCGTTTCAGGAAGGTCGGGAGCGGGAACTGCGGCGGGAAACAGCGCTGCTTCAGGAAGGTCGGGAGCCGGAACTGCCTCAGGCAGTATCTCCGGGAGCGGCAGGCCGCAGAGCATCCGCTTCCAGTGGCGCGACGGCGTGTCGGGCAGCTGCCGGACTTTCTCAAAGGAGCGAGCGGAAGCCGTGAAAAAGGCGCTGCAGACCGGAACCCTGACGATTACAAAAGTGGAAAAGAAGCGCAAAAAGACATACGCGCCTCTGCTGTATGATCTCACGGAGCTGCAGAGGGAAGGAAATAAGAGGTTCGGCTATTCGGCCAAGGATACGCTGAACATTATGCAGCGGCTCTATGAAAACCACAAGGTTCTGACGTATCCGCGCACCGATTCGCGCTACCTTACCTCGGACATCGTTCCGACGCTGCGTGAGCGGATCGACGCCTGCGGTATCGGCCCGTACCGTACAGTGGCGGCGAAAGTGAAAAACAGACAGTTTTCCGGCAGTCTTCCGTTTGTGAACAACGCGAAGGTATCCGACCACCATGCGATTATCCCGACGGAACAGCCGCCGGAGCTGACGCATATGACGATCGATGAGCGGAGGATCTATGATCTCGTCGTCCGGAGATTTCTGGCGGTGCTGTATCCGCCGTTTGAATATGAAGAGACTGTGCTGACCGCGGAGCTGGCGCCGGCAGGTAGTCGTCCAGGTGTGACGATTGTGGGAAGAAGCAGTACGGCAGTGCAGACCGGAACTATAGGCGTCGGAGCGGTATCCGGAAGTTCGGGAACGGGAACGAAAACGGCATCCGGCAGCGCGGGAACAGGAACGAAAACAGCGTCCGGAAGCGCGGGAGCGGGAACGAAAACAGCGTCCGGAAACGCGGGAGTGGGAACGAAAACAGCGTCCGGAAACGCGGGAGCGGGAACAAAAACGGCATCCGGAAGCGCGGGAGTGGGAACGAAAACAGCGTCCGGAAACGCGGGAGCGGGAACAAAAACGGCATCCGGAAGCGCGGGAGCGGGAACGAAAACAGCCGGCAAACCGGGCCGCGACGAGTTTGCTGCCCGCGGCAAAACGGTTCTTTCCCTTGGCTGGAAGGAAGTGTATGGCGATCTCTCCGAGGACGACGACCAGGAAGACAATGAGGACGAACTTCGCGAGCAGATCCTTCCTGCCGTACAGCAGGGACAGAAAATTTCCGTGGCGGCTGTGACGGTAAAAGAAGGAAAGACAAAGCCGCCGGCCAGATTCCAGGAGGCGACGCTTCTCTCCGCGATGGAGAACCCCGTGAAATATATGGAGAGCAGCGACAGGAACAGAGCGAAAACGCTGACGGAGACAGGCGGACTTGGGACGGTGGCGACCCGCGCGGATATCATCGACAAGCTGTTTGGCAGTTTTCTTATGGAAAAGCGCGGGCAGGAGATTTATCTGACCGCGAAGGGCAGGCAGCTGCTCGGCCTTGTACCGGAAGATCTGCGCAAGCCGGAACTGACTGCGGACTGGGAGATGAAGCTGGCGAAGATTGCGGCCGGAACGATCCGGCGCGACCGCTTTATGCAGGAAATCCGGAGCTATACACAGGAACTGCTGCAGGAGATCCGGACGCAGGAGGGGACGTACCGCCATGAGAATATGACAAACAAGAAATGTCCGCAGTGCGGCAAATTTCTTCTCGCAGTGAACGGAAAGAACGCAAAGATGCTTGTCTGCCAGGATCGGAACTGCGGTTACCGTGAGACTGTGTCGCGAACCTCGAACGCGCGCTGTCCGGTCTGCCATAAGAAAATGGAGATGGCGGGAAGCGGCGATACCGCGACATTCTTCTGCTCCTGCGGCTACAGGGAGCGTCTCGAAAAATTCAAGGAACGCCGCCAGAAAGAAGGCGCGGGCGTGACGAAGCGCGACGTGGCGGCCTATATGAAGAAACAGCAGAAGGAAGCGGCGGAGCCGGTCAACAACGCGATGGCGGCGGCGCTTGCGGGGCTGAAGCTGGATGGGAAATAAACTGTGGGGCCGCGGACAGAAGTCTGCGGCCCGGTGAGTATTGCGATATCAGATGATGAGTCAGTTATTTAAGATAAAAACTGCGGACTATGCGCAGTAAGAGGCAAGGTGTTCCGCGGGACCGTCAGAGTTCATCCCCAATCGTCCCCGGCTTCATGGAGTTTGTTTTTCAATGTTTCTTCCAGCACAAGAAACGCGGGAATAAAGCTGTCACGGATAAGCAGGAGCATTTCATCCGCTTCGTCTTCATCATAGATGTGCACCAGAGTATTGCGCTTTTTTAACATAGCAAGCCATACGGCGGAATCGTCTACAAAGCCAAATTTATAGCCGAGCCGCAGAATTTCCCTGGGAGAGCCTGTTTCGGCACCTTCGGCGCCATGTATTCTTAATACCGCCTGCAGCGCTTTCCAGGCAAGCTCAAAAGTCAGGCTGAACTGCCCGATTACGCCGGTTCTGTAGATCTCATCGTTGTCCGCAGCTGAAAAGTCCGCGTTTTTCAGGACGTTCAGACAGCTGGAAAAATTATCGAATTTCTTCATATATTATAATTCCATCCCTTTCAATTTCTTTTTTTAACCCGGCAGAAATCTGTGAGTCAAGGTTAACCAGATCAAAAGACAGGAGAGAGTGAGTATTCTCCATAATATCCCAGTAAAATCCGTCGAAATCACCGCCGCTTACGGCAAGATCAATATCGCTTCTTTCCGCGTGCGTTCCCCTTGCGCGGGAGCCGAACAGGATAACTCTGTGAACTCCGTTTTTCCGGGAAGAAACAGAAATGTCTCTTAGAACTCTGCCGGGGATATTGCAGGGAATCTTAAATCTTTCTTCGTTTAAAGTCATTTCGGATTTCCTCATTTTCAGTTTTTTGATAAAATATTATTACAGTCGTGCCGGAAATTCTGTGAGAACGAAAGCTGTAAATTCCTGACATTTCGTTTTCTTCGGCTGCTTATATTATAATTGTTTTTGACTGATCTTCAAGAATTTTAAGGTTGTTTCCCGGCGTTTTTTCCGACATGGTATGGAACACATCATCAAAAACAGTACACGGATATGAAAAATTCTGATGGATACGATCAGTTAATATGGCTGGCCTTACCAGAGGAGAGGATACCGCGTGATCGCCTTTGGCATCTCTTTTTCTGAGAAAGACTGTCATGTGGAAGCGACTGAGCCTGTGGGATAGAAAAGACTGATACGGTCAGGCTTTTATGATTTAGCCATCGCGTATCAGTCTGTGCACATCAGCTGTTGGAACCGCCATGTACCGAACGGTACGCACGGCGGTGTGAGAGGACGGCCTCGAATCACCGACTCCCACTCAATCAGATCCAGGCAGGGAAATCAGCTTCTGACACACCACCTGGGCCGCGCGGGCAGGAGGGAAAAAATACCTCCTGCCCGATGTAATTTTTTATCCCTGCGCGTACAGAGTCTGTACCTCGCCTGCCGTCAGGACGCCGTCATAGACCATCACGTCGTCGAACTTCGCGTTTTGGCAGTCCTCATCGCCCCAGATATATCCGCTGCCGACCATAACGTCTTTCGCCTGGGAGATGCCGGTCTTGTTTTTCCGGAAGCAGTCCTCAATATTCTTGACTTCCTGTCCGACCAGAGCGCCGTTCAGATAGACCTTGATGCCCTGCGGGTCGACCGTGTATACGACATGCTGCCATACATCGCGCTCGCCGCTTGTGGTAAGGAGAGCTCCCTGCACATCGCTGTAGGCGTTCGCGTTGATGCGGGCGATCAGGTTTGCGCCGATCCTTGTCAGCGGATACTGAGCCTGCGCGTCAGCCTCAAAAAGCGCGCTGTGTTCAAACGTCTCGGAGCCGATGTTCACCCACATGGCGACGGTGTAGCCGGCCGGTCCGATCGGCTTCAGCGTATCTTCCGGAAGTCTCAGGAAGTTTACGCCCTGCGCGCCCGGCTCATTTGTGATCTGAAGGACGCTGCCGCGCGTCTCATCCTGAACAATGGAGGCTGTGCCGTTAAGCACCGCGTCTTCCGTAAGGGAGGAGCCTTCCATCGGGGGAACTGTTGTGACGGCTGTATTGCTTTCCGCCGCCTCAGAAGAAACTTCCGCCGCATCCTCAGCAGAGGTTGTGGCTGTCTCGAAATCATAGCCGACAATCAGCGTCGCGATCCCGCGCACCATAACCTTGTAGGTTTCTGTCTTGGAGAGATCTCCGCTTGAGATGAGCGCGGTCAGCTTGACGCGGGTATCTTCCGCCTGCGGTGTGACGACGCCCTCCGCGCTGATGACGGTCTCGTCGGAGGAGGACCACTGCACGTCGGCGCCCATCACGGACGTCGGGAGGCTGAGATATTCTTTCGTGGCCTTCGGGATCATCTGTCCGATGGAGATAGAAGCCATATCGACCACCATTTCCGTATTTTCCATATCGATCATGCTGCCCCAGATGCTCTCGTTGTTCTCCCCGATCGCCGTGAAGGTCATGACCGGAGTCGTGTCGAGATTTTCTTTGAGCTGACGGAAGAAGATTCCCTTGTAGGTCACATCGTCAAGGACGAAGGTCACATAATCATAACCTTTTCCGGAGTCGGTCTTTGTCCAGGTGCCGGCCGCCGCGCCGGAGACCGTGCCGTCCTCGTTCAGGACAAGCATCTGTGTCTTGAGCATCTCGCCGCTGGTGGTCGTCCCATGATTGATAAATTCATAGGAACCGACGACTTCGGAGGAATCGTAGTGGGTCGGACTCTCTCCGCGGTACTCGTAAACCGCGGTCACCGGCCAGAGGTCTTCGTTTATAAACTGCTGGTGCACACGCACCTCGTGAGCCTCAAGCTGCGGCTCGATATCAAAACGCTGATGGTAGACCAGATAATGTGAACCGTCATCGTCGATCAGCGCGGAGTTATGTCCCGCCGCGCGCTTGCCGATCTGGTCGTAGAAGCTGTAGTTGCCGATCAGCTTGATGCCGAACGCGTCGTTGCCTGTGCCGTTGTCCGCCGCGTTGCCGCC
>CANRGB010000080.1 GCA_947630005.1 uncultured Lachnospiraceae bacterium | reverse complement strand
TTTGACTGGTTATCGTAAGACTATTCTCTCATATTTTATACGGTTTTAACAGGTACCCACTATCTACCGTTTACGAATGAGAAATGTTTTTCGATCATGATTACATTCACTGGCACTGTCTTTATGGTTGTTTGTCTTTTTGTTTATATTGGTGGGCGGGAAGATGTCGTCATAGAGTCTGACGATACTTCACGGACATACTGCTTTCAGATTGATGATGTGGTGGTTGATGGCGATATATTGACAATGACCGGCTTTGCTTTTCGTTATGAGCATCCGTTCGGTGAGTTTTCTCTCATTCTGCGTCCGATTGAGGGGGATGAAGTGAAACTTGTGACAGTCTGCGGAGCTGCCCGTCTGGATGTCAACGAATACTTCAAATGTGACTATGACTATACGAATACAGGCTTCACGGCAAGTGGAAGTGTGAATCCTGATATAGAATATGAGGTTATGATTAAATGGCCGTGGTCGGTTCCGTTATCCACTGGAGTGTACGTTTCCGGAGATGAATTTTATTATGCGGCGGCAGCCTCTTTTGAGCCTCCCGCTGCTGATGGTGCCGCTGACTTGAAAGAAATCGTGGACAATGGGACGCTCCGCGTTTACCGGCCTGATTATCATTGCTGGGTGTATCAGTTGGGAAATTCCCTCTATTGGATTGTCGATTCTGATTTCGATTTTGAAGATAATGGCATGACATATATCCAGTATCAGATGTGGACGACACAGATTCAGAATCTGCCAAAGGAGAGACTGGAACATAATTATTTCTGGGATAACATAGGCGGATATTTTGAGGACTACGAAATCTATGGAGATTATGGCTCCTATCGTGTTATGCGGCGGGAATTGCCTGCAGATTATTCCCTCACATCGATAGTAACAGGTTATTACAAGAACGGAGAGTGGGTTTGGAAAAGCTATTTCAGGCCGATTTATGAATTTCCCTAAAATCCTTAACGGCTAACTTCTGAAGTCGCGATCACTCGGAAGGTTCGGAAAAATCCTGTCGGAATCTCTTGATGTGGGTGCTGATTCGGGGTACAATATGAATAAAAAAGCGGTATTTGCTCTGCCTATAGAAGCGGAGGTGACGAATATGTCTTCGGTCAAACCATTAAGTGAACAGACACTGATGAATAATTACGTGTTCTCTATGGTCATGAGGGAACCCAGACGGATCAGGCCGCTGCTTGAATATGTCCTTAATAAGAAAATCAGGAGCATAAGCATGGTTGAACCGGAGAAGACCATGAAGGAAAAATTTGAGTCGAAGGGAATCCGGCTGGATCTGTATGTTGAGGACATTGACGGCGTGGTTTATGACTGTGAAGTACAGACGACAGACCAGAAGAACCTGCCCAGGCGGATGCGTTACTATCAGGGAATGCTGGACATTACTTTTTTTCCGGCTGGTGCAGATTACAACAAGATGAGAAAATCTTATGTGATCTTTATCTGCAGCTTCGACCCGTACGGTGAGGAACGATACATTTACACGTTCCAAAACCGCTGTGACCAGAACCATAACCTGCTCTTTGGCGATGATGCTGTTAAGGTTGTAGTAAATACGAAAGGAACCAAAGGCGAAATCAGCCCGGAACTGAAAGAGGCGATTCTTTATCTGGATCATGAAGAGATAACAGGACCATATAGCAAAGAACTTGATAATGCAGTGAATGAATTGAAATCGAATGAGGAGAGGAGGCAGGAATATATGATGCTGATGACCTATGGAGCAGAGAGGGAAGCAGCCGGAAAATATATCAGTTTGGTTGAGCAGATCCGCAGGTGGTATGAAAAAAAATTATCCATACCGATAGAGGATGCGGCGAATTATGCAGGTATCACGCTTTCACAGTTTGAGGGGGTGCTTTCCCTTATCAAAGCGCATCCAGACTGGGACGATGCGGAAGTTGCAGATAAAGCCAGCTGGAGATGAGAAGCAGGAAGAAAATATAAAGGGGAGCTTTACGGAACTGCTGAAAACTGCTGATCACGGGCAGTTCTCCGTCAATATTTCCAGACTGGGGATTACGAAAGGCCAGCACTGGCACAACAACAAATATGTAGAAGTGTTTTATACTATAAAGCAGAAAAATCCCCACTCGGATCAGATGTCCGATGGGGATGTCTTTTATGCGCAGGCCCAGGCAGGGAAACCACTGCTGACGCAGCACCTGGGCCGCGCAGATGAGCAGGAGGAAAAGCCGCCTCCTGCTCGATCGCAGATCTGTGCAGGGAAAACAGCTGCTGACGCCTCAGTCCCTCCGGAACAGGTCTCTGGTATAAACCTTTTCTTTTACGTCATCCAGCGCCGAATCATAACGGTTGGCGATGATGCATCCGCAGATCTTCTTGAATTTCCTGATATCGTTCACGACAAGGCTGCCAAAGAAGGTGGCCCCGTCTTCCAGCGTGGGTTCGTATATGACGACGGCCGCGCCTTTTGCCTTGATCCGCTTCATGATTCCCTGGATGGAGGAGTGCCGGAAGTTATCGGAGCTGGATTTCATGGTCAGGCGGTACACCCCCACCACAATATCCTTCTGCCGCAGTTCTTTTTCCATGGAGTAGGATTCGCTGCCTTCATAGGTGCCTGCGATTTCCAGTACCCGCTCGGCGATGAAGTCTTTTCTTGTCCGGTTGCTGTCCACGATGGCCTGGATCAGGTTTTCCGGGACGTCCTGATAGTTTGCCAGGAGCTGCCGGGTGTCTTTGGGCAGGCAGTATCCGCCGTAGCCGAAGGACGGGTTGTTGTAATAATCCCCGACGCGCGGATCAAGGCATACGCCCCGGATGATCGGCGCGGTCTGAAGCCCTTTGACTTCGGCGTAGGTGTCCAGCTCGTTGAAATATGAGACCCGGAGCGCCAGATAGGTGTTTACGAACAGCTTGGCGGCTTCGGCTTCCGCATAGCCCATGAAAAGTGTTTCAACCGGAGATTTTACGGCGCCCTGCTGCAGAAGAGCGGCAAATGTACGGGCGGCGTCCTCGGAATTTTCGTCGCAGCCGACGATGATCCTGCTGGGGTAGAGGCTGTCGAAGAGGGCTTTGGATTCCCGAAGGAATTCGGGGCTGAAAATAATGTTGTCTGCCTGGAACATCTCCCGGACGTGAGCGGTGTATCCGACCGGCACCGTGGATTTGATGACGATGACCGGCTTTTTTTCACGGCCGGCGGATGCTTCCAGGATCAGCCGGATGACTGACTCGACGGCGGAGCAGTCAAAATAATTGGTTTTGGGATTATAGTTGGTCGGTACGGCGACGATCGCATAGTCGGCGTCCGCGTAGGCCTCTGTTCCGTCCGTTACGGCTGTCAGGCTCAGTTTTCGCTTTCCGGTTTTTGCTTCGCGCAGATATTTTTCGATATATTCATCCTGGATCGGGCTGATGTAATGGTTCAGCTTCTCCGCTTTTTCCGGAATAATATCCACTGCCGTCACATCGTTGTGCTGTGAGAGAAGAACGGCCAGGGAAAGGCCGACATGGCCGATTCCTGCGACGGCGATCCTGCAACGCCCGCCGGCGGAAAGATGAGAATTTTCCTGCTCAACGAACATATCGGTCGGCTCAAAGTGAAGGACGGACGCGAGCGCCTGCAGCTGTCCGATCGATGGGGTGTAGATGCCGGTCTCCAGATTTGACAGCACGGACCGGTGGATCCCTGTCGTTTTGGAAAGCTGCGCCTGTGTTATTTTTAATGCCTTTCGTCTGGAAACCACGGTCTGCGACAAAAGCTGGAGGGAAAGAGTCTTCATGGCAATACCTCTCGAATAAACCTCTCGAATAAACATCGATGAAAATAATATGAGTGTATTTGGGCGGACAGCGGCCGGACAGCGGCCGGACAGCCCTATCCCGCGACAGCTACATTATAGTGATTCGCGGGATTCGTGTCAATGAAAGCGCGGGGATGCCGGAAGGAAATTTGCGTTTGGTTTTACAAATGCAGTATAAATTGACAAAACAAAAGAAAGAGTTTACAATGCAAATGTAAAAACAAGAGACCGGTTTGGGTGTAAAGGTAAAATTTACAATTCAAAATCAGAAAGGATGGACGAGAGATGAAAAACAGAGCATTCGCAAAGTACCTGATACTGTGTCTGATGCTTGGGGTTCTGCTGTGCAGAAGCGAAGGCATGGAGTGTATGGCGGAAGCCGGGACGGAGGAAGCCGTCTCAGAAGCCGGCGGGGATACGGATTTCTCGAAGCTGCAGACACCTGGCGAACAGGAAGAGGCCTATGAGTACCGTACATTTTTCCTTCCGGAGCTGGACTGGTTCAGCCAGCCCTATGTGGGGGATCCCATGCCTTACTATGAGGACGGAGTCTATTACATCTACTACCTCAAGGAGGCCGGAGATTCCTTCAAGCACTCGGTTTATCTGGCCACCACGACGGATTTTGTGACTTATACGGAGTATGACGATCCGGTCCTGGAGGCCTCCGAGGAGGAAGGCGCGCAGGATGGCTGGATCGGGACAGGCTCGGTGGTGAAGGTCGGGGATACGTATTATTTCTTCTACACGGGACATACGGATTCTGCCTCCCTGGAATATAAAGAGAAGATCATGGTGGCTGTGGGCAGCAGTCCGGATTCTTTTGAGAAGAGGGAAGGATGGGAGATCACGCCGCCTGACGAGCTTGGACAGAAAAATGATTTCCGCGATCCCCAGGCGTACTATGATGAGGAGACGGGAAATATCACGCTGACGGTGACGGCGGCGCAGGACGGCACGGCCCGCATCCTGAAGTACACGCTTGGCGCAGATCTGGAAACTTCCGCCTATGACGGGATTATTTTTACCGATCCGGTGGGTGGTTTCTGGAATCTGGAGTGCAGCGACACTTTCCGGATCGGCGATACCTGGTATCTGACTTATTCTGCGCAGGACGACACGCTGTGGTACGCGGCTTCCGATACGCCTTACGGACCTTACGGGGATCCTGTGAGACTGGACGGCAAGCTGTTTTATGCCGCCAAGCATGTGGAGGACGGAGAGAACGCCTATATGGTCGGCTGGGCAAGGCGCTCTGAATCGCCTTCTTCCCTGCAGGTTTCCGCGTGGGCGGGCAATCTGGCCGTTCAGAAACTGCTTCAGAAAGAGGACGGGACGCTTTATCTGGCTCCGGTGGACGCCATCGCGGAAAGTTATTCGGTCAGCTGCGGGCTGCCTGAGGAAGACGTGCAGCTTTCTGCTGAAGAAGGAGCGCCTGCCAGCTATGCCGATGCTTTCACCTGTTATGAGAGTTTCCTTCTTTCCGGCGAGTTTCAGTATACCGGCGACGGTTCTTTTGGCCTCAGCTTCGATTACAGCGGAGAAGAGGAAACGAGCAAACGGATCTCCGTCTCGCCCGCAGAGGGGAAGCTTCAGCTTCTGTTTAACAATGGAGAGACGCTCATCACGGAGACGGCGGCGGAGCTGACGCCGGGAGAGACTTACACGTTCACCTATATTCAGGAAGGCTCGGTCGGCATCTTTTATATCGACGGTACGGCGGCTCTTACGGTCCGGATCTATGGGGCCAGCGGGAAGAACATCCGGCTGTTTGCGGAGAATAACGAGGTTCAGTTCAGCTCGCTGCAGCAGTATACAAGGTCCTGATCCTGAAACGGATACGGTGCAGAACGGGCCGCGCGGGGATATCGGAGAGAGGATCGATATCAGACAGGAGGAAGTTCGAGATGGAACAGGAGTTTGACAATATACCGATCTCCAGGCTGGTGCTGCGGCTGGGGATTCCGTCCATGGCGGCGCAGTTTTTTAATATCCTGTACAGCATTGTGGACCGGATCTTTGTGGGGAATATGCCGGGGGACGGAAGCCTTGCGCTGGCCGCGATCGGAATCTGTGCGCCGCTGATCACGGCGGTCACGGCTTTCGCGGCAATGGTGGGGATCGGCGGGGCGTCGTATATGAGCATCTGCATCGGAAGAAGGGACAGGGAGACTGCCCAGAGGACGATAAACAACGCGCTGTTCATGCTTGTTCTGATTTCGGCCGGCGTGGTGGCGGTGATCCTCGTCCTGAAGAGGCCGCTGCTGTATCTGCTTGGATGCAGCGGCGCCATGTATCCGTTTGCCGACCGTTATCTGACCATTTATCTGACCGGTACGTTTGCGTCCCTGTGCGGACTGGGCATGAATCAGTTCATCCTCGCGCAGGGGCACGCGAAGCAGGGGATGGTTTCGGTTGTGATCGGCGCGCTCTGCAACGTGGCCCTTGATCCGCTGTTCATCTATGTGTTCGATATGGGGATCGCGGGCGCCGCTGCGGCGACGGTCGTCTCTCAGGTGCTGTCGCTTCTGTTTGTGCTGTATACGCTGCAGAGGAAAGATATGCCGGTCCGGATCGGGTTCGGGGGATACAGCCGGAAGATTGTCCGGACGATCCTGACGATCGGGGCCATGCCGTTTGTGATCACGGTGTTTGACAACCTGATCCTGATCCTGCTGAACATGCAGCTCCGCAGATACGGCGGGGAGGAACTTGGCGATACCTATATTGCCTGCTCCGCGGTGGTGCAGAGTTTTATGGTGATGGTGGGCTGCCCCGGGCAGGGAATCACCAGCGGATGCGGGACTTTGTTCAGCTATCATTACGGGGCGGGAAATTACGGGAAGATCATGCAGTGCTTTCGGTATGTGTTCTTCCTCTGCCTGACCTATGTGCTTGTCCTCATGGTGCTGTCCCGGACGGCGGCGGAGCCGTTCGCGCGGCTGTTTCTGAGTGATCCCGGACAGAGAAAGCTTGCCGCGGACTTTATCGGAAAGTATACGATCGGACTGCCGGGGGTCGCGGTGCAGTTCGCGCTGGTGGACGGAATGACGGCTATGGGGAAAATAAAAGAGGCGGTGCCGATGTCGCTGTTCCGCAAGAGTCTGTATGTCGTCTGTGTGTTTATCCTGCCGCTGGCAGCGCCTCTGGAAAATATTTTTTATGTCGAGACGATTTCTGACATCGTGGGATCTGTGTTTACCACGATCATATTTTTCACTGTTATGAGAAAAAGGCTGCGAAAGGAACTGTCCGGGCGCCGTATTTTGCGCCGTGTATGACTTCTGCCGGAAAAGTTTTATAATTTACGTTCGGAAATGAGGTTTATTTTAGAGCGGGATTATGATATACTTATCTGAATGGAAATGCGTCTGGCTAATTGGCTGAAACTTCCCGGGGGAGTCGGAGGGGATTATTCCGCGGCCGCGAAACATGGCGGGTGTCAGTTAACAGAAAACCGCAGATTACATAAAATCAATTTTAAAGGAGCGATAAAGATGAAGATCAATGAACTGGAAGCCTATATCAACAATTATGAGATCAAAAGAGGGACGACCCTGATCCTTGGCGGGCAGACGCTGCACTGTATCGGACAGAACGGCGGAAAATACCTGTTTGACAATGGAATGGGATGGAGCAAAGCGGACATTCTCGTCAATATTGTGAAGAATATTCAGGACGGGCGGAAGTGGGGAATAAAATAATTTTTTCATGAATACCGGGTTCTGCGGTTTTTGTCACGCGGACCGGGAGGAATTTTTATGTGCGGCAGGTACTATATGGATGACGCGGCGGGGCGGGAGTTTTGCAGGCTTGTCCGGGAGATGGGGTACGGATCCGGGAGGATTCGCGAAAATGCCATGGGTTCGGGAAACGTCCCTGGGAAGAACCGCGAGAGCGCCATGGATCCGGGAAACGTTCCTGGGAGGAACCGCGAAAGCGCCGCGGGTCCGGGAAGCGGTCTGCCGGGATTTGGCGGAAGCGCCGCGGACATCTGCCCCTCTCAGAGCGCGGCGGTTCTGACCGGCAGAGGACCGGGTCTTACGCTGGAACGGATGCAGTGGGGCTTTCCCCTGTATAAGGGGGGCGGCCTGCTGATTAATGCAAGGGCCGAGACGGTTCTTGAGAAGAAACTGTTCCGGGACAGCGTGCGAAGGAGGCGCTGCGTTGTGCCGGCGCGTCATTTTTATGAGTGGGACCGGGACAAAAATAAGGCCATGTTTTTCAGGGAGGACTCGCCTCTGATCTGCATGGCGGGATTTTACGATCAGTTTCAGGGGAACGACTGCTTTGTCATAATCACAGTGCCGGCGTGCGGACCGGTCAGCCTGGTGCATGACCGGATGCCTTTGATCCTTGAGGAACAGGAACTTTCGGACTGGATCCGCAGTGACGGCTTTCTGGAGTATGCTCTGCGCAGGGAGCCCCCGTTTCTGCGGCGGCAGCAGGAGTACGAACAGCGCTCGCTGTTTGAGTTACTTTTGTAATAATAAGATATTCGCATTTTCAAAAAACTTGACAGGAAAAAAACATTCCTCTATATTAAAATTAACTGACAACATGATGCCAGGGTCGAAAGGTCATGCGTTCCATGTTTACATGGAAAAGCATGACACTGAGACCCCAAAAACACCGAAAAGGAGCCATTTTTCATGGAAAAATGTGCGGATTTGAGGTGTTTCAGGATTTCGGGAGCACGAAGTGCGGAGAAATCCGTGGCATCATGGGGGCAAAATACCTTTTAACCCCAGCATCACAACATTGTTTTACTTGAAGGATTTTAGGAGGTAAGAATCATGAAAAAAGTGACAAAAGTACTTGCTGCACTTGGGACAGCCGCCGCTGTTATGGCTTTTGCTGTTGTTCCGGCCATGGCCGAAGAGGCAGAGACCGAGGAGAAGACCTGGGTGATCGCTACCGATACGGTGTTCAAACCGTTTGAGTACACCAATGAAGACGGCGAATTTGTGGGGATCGACGTCGATATCGTGGCGGCAATCGCTGAGGATCAGGGATTTTCCTATGAGATGAGAAGTCTTGGATGGGATTCTTCCATCGCCGCCTGCCAGTCCGGTCAGGCCGATGGCATGATCGCGGGCGCGTCCATCACGGATGAAAGAAAAGAGAGCGGATGGATGTTCTCCGACGGATATTATAACGCGACACAGTGCATGACGGTGCAGGAAGGTTCGGATATTGAGGGCTTTGAGGATCTGGACGGCCTGATGGTCGGCGTGAAGACCGGAACGCAGGGCGCGTCCTATGCGGAGAGCCTGAAGGATGAGTACGGCTTCAACATCACCTACTATGAGGATTCTCCGACGATGTACCAGGCGGTGCTCGGCGGCCAGGCTTCGGCCTGCTTCGAGGACACGCCGATCATGGCGTCTTCCATCAAGGACGGCGGCCTTGCTCTGCGCATCGTGGAGGGAACCGAAAATGAGGGAGCCCCGTACGGCTTTGCCATCTTCAGCGAGGACAGCCAGGAGCTTCTGGATATGTTCAACGCGGGTCTCGCGGATATCCGGGAGAACGGCACCTATGATGAGATCATCGCGAAGTATCTTGGCGATGCGGACGCGGCAGAGGCTGAAACAGAAGCGGAAGCCGGGACAGAAGCTGTAACGGAGGTTGCGGCGGAATAATACGGACCGGCTGCGGGGAAGCGGCCAAAGGGCACTGAGATCCTGCTCAGTGCCCTTTTTGAAAGGAGTTTTATATGGCTAAAATCATTACAGTGTACGGTCCGCTTTTGTTCCGGGCGATGGGACAGACGTTGCTGCTGGCATTGTGCGGCCTGTTTTTCGCATGCATTCTCGGTCTGATCTTCGGCCTGATGAGCGTGCTCAAGAGCCGGGTCTGCAATGTCATTGCCGCTGTTTTTGTGGATGTGATCCGCGGCGTTCCCATGATCGTGCTTGCTTATTTTATTTATTTCGGTATCCCGTATTTTATGAATAATATTCTGGGCTCCCGGGGTTTTACGCTGACCGCTCTGCAGGCCGGAAGCGCCTGTCTGGCGCTGAACTGCGGCGCCTACATGGCGGAGATCATCCGAGCCGGCATCCAGTCTGTCGATAAAGGTCAGATGGAGGCCGCCAGAAGTCTCGGACTTCCGTACTGGCGCGCCATGCTGCGGGTCGTGATGCCGCAGGCCATCCGCACGATGATTCCCAGTATCATCAACCAGTTTATCATCACCCTGAAGGATACGTCGATCCTCTCCGTGATCGGGTTCCCGGAGCTGGTCAACACGGCCAAAAACGTGGTATCCATCACGTACATGTCGTTCCAGACCTGGGGGATCGTCGCCGTTATGTATCTGACTGTGATCACGATCTTGTCCAGAGTGGCAAAGATACTGGAGAGGAGGCTGAACCGTGGCCGCGAATAAAGAAAAGAGAAAGCTTTCCGCCTCCCCTGCCGTGACGGCGCCTGAGGCGAAAAGAAATATGGTAAATAAGGAAAAGGTAAAGATCCATGTATCCCATCTGAAGAAATCTTTCGGGAAACTGGAAGTGCTCAAGGACATTTCCAATGATATCTATGAGGGTGAGGTGGTGGTGATCATCGGGCCGTCCGGTTCCGGGAAATCCACGTTTCTGCGCTGTCTGAACCGTCTGGAGGATATTACCGGCGGCGAGGTCGTGGTGGACGGGGTGGATATCACCGGGAAGAAGGTGAATATCAACCGGTTCCGAGAGAATATCGGCATGGTGTTCCAGCATTTTAATCTGTTTCCGCATATGGATGTGCTGCGCAATATCACGCTCGCGCCGGTGGATCTGAAGAAGATGAGTAAAGAAGAAGCGCAGAAGAAGGGCATGGAGCTGCTGGAGCGTGTGGGGCTTGCGGAGAAGGCGAAGGTCTATCCGCCGCAGCTTTCCGGCGGGCAGAAGCAGCGCGTGGCGATCGCGCGGGCGCTTGCGATGAATCCGGACATCATGCTTTTCGACGAGCCTACTTCCGCGCTTGACCCGGAAATGGTCGGCGAGGTTCTGCAGGTCATGAAGGAGCTGGCCGGGATGGGCATGACCATGCTGGTCGTCACGCATGAAATCGGATTCGCCAGGGAAGTCGCCAGCCGCGTGATCTTCATGGACGACGGGTATATCGTTGAAGAGGGCACGCCGGACGAGATCTTCAATCATCCGAAGGAGCCGCGCACGATAGATTTTCTGAACAAGGTACTGTAAAACCGGGGCGGAAGCGCGAAAGAAACGGGGCGCTTTGCGGGCTTTCCCGATTTGGAATAACGCGAAAGGACGGAAAATTTTTATGAAGAAAATTGTGACGATCAGCCGTGAGTTCGGAGCCGGGGGAGGAACGATCGGACACTGCCTGGCACAGGAGACGGGGCTGGAGTACTACGACAAGGAACTGATCCTGATGAGAGCCGGAAAGGGGAATGTGGACATTTACAGCCTGATCAGGTGGGATGAGAGCGTTCCCATTAATTTCGGTTTTACGCAGAGTCTGTTTGATTTTTACAACCGCCCGTTAAGTGAGCGCATCTTTCAGGTGCAGAAGGAGACGATACAGCAGGTCGGGGAAAAGGGGAACTGCGTGATCGTCGGCAGGAATGCCAATACGATCCTGAAAGAGTATGACAACAGCCTGCATGTGTTTATCCACGCGGACATCGATTTCCGTCTGGAGCGCATGAAGAAAAAGATGCCGGACCAGAGCGAACAGCAGATTCTCGGAGAGATCCGCAAGGTGGACAGACAGCGCAGGAAATACTGCACCTACCATACGAACACAGAGTTCGGCGATTCCCGGTATTATGATGTGTGCCTCGACTCCGCGAAGTTCGGGATCGACGGCTGCGTGAAGATTCTGAAGGATATCATGCGGGACGTTCTCCGGTAAGATAAATTACGGGCCGCGGAAAGTTTTCATGGCTGCCGCGGCCATGCTTATGTGCAGGCCCAGGAGGGGAAAACAACTGCTGACGCAGCATCTGGGCCGCGCGGCGGGCAGGAGGGAAAAACAATTAAGCGAGTTTTGAAATCTTTCCTTGCATCGGTTTTCTGAAAAACATATAATATTTTCTGAAAGTATAGGAAATATTTCTGATAGGAAGGAGGAAAGTGTTCTGGCGATAATAAAAAAGAAAGATTCCGGCAGGAAGCAGAAATCTGCAGAAAAAGAGACGCGCCTGCCCTGTGCGGTCGGAAGTACTTCCTACAGGGAGATCCGGAAAGAAAGCTATTATGTGGACAAAACCCTTCTTATCCGGGATTTGATCGATGATAAAAATACAGTCACTTTGTTTACCAGGCCGAGAAGATTCGGAAAAACGCTGGCGCTGAACATGATCAGGACTTTTTTTGAGAAAACACAGGAAGATACCTCTGTTTATTTTAAGGATATGAATATCTGGAGGTGCGGAGAAAAGTATACGCGGCAGCAGGGAAAGTATCCGGTTGTCTGGCTGACTTTCAAGGACATAAAGTTTAATAACTGGAAAGATTCCATGGAGGCTTTCTGTCTGGTCTTAAAGGACGAATACAAGCGGCATGCGGAACTCTCCGATAACCCGGAACTGGACGAGGATGACAGAGAGTATTACCGCAGAATGATACGGAAGGAGTTAAGTCTGGTCGAATATACGCGGTCCCTGCTTATTCTTACCAGGATGCTGAAAAAAGTACATGACACAGATGCGGTAATTCTGATCGATGAGTATGATACGCCCATACAGCAGGGATATTCCTGCGGATTTTATAAGGATGTCATCGCGTTTATGAGGAATTTTCTATCCGGCGGACTGAAAGACAATGAAAATCTGGCTTTTAGCGTACTTACCGGTATCCTGCGGATATCGAAGGAAAATCTGTTCAGCGGACTCAATAATCTCACGGTGAACACGGTAATCGATCAGAAATACAGCGAGTATTTTGGCTTTACGCGCAAAGAGGTAAAAGTTCTGGCTGATTATTATGGGAAGTCAGAAAAAATCGGGGAAATCAAAGACTGGTATGATGGTTATCTGTTTGGAAATACGGAAATTTTCAATCCCTGGTCCGTGATGAATTATTTCAGTAATAATTTGCAGCCCAAAGCATTTTGGGCCAATACCAGCGACAATGCGGTTATCCGGGAAATTCTGAAAAATATTACGCCGGAAATTTCAAAAGAGCTGACACTGCTTCTTCAGGGAGAAACGATCCATACATTTTTGGATATGGAAGTTTTATATCCCAGACTTGCGGATGAACCAGAGCATATCCTGAGTTTTCTTCTTGTGGCCGGGTATTTAAAACTTGCAGAGCCTGTCCTGGAGACAGAGACGGGCACTTATGGAGTGCTTGCTCTGCCGAATAAAGAGGTCCGCCGCGTTTACCGAACAGAAATCACAGGGTGGCTGCGCGGTGTGGCTTCCGGAAGTATCGTAGCAGCTATTGAGAACGCGCTGATGAAAAATGACGGGGAGAGTCTTCAGAGAAATCTGCGGTTGTTCATGCTTCGGGCGGTCAGCAGTTTTGACGGTGCGGCGGAAGGATTTTATCATGGCATGGTGCTGGGGCTGACTGCAGTCATGGCGGGGAGATATCGGATCCGTTCCAATCGGGAAGCAGGAGAAGGGCGGTTTGATCTGCAGATGGAGCCGGAAGTTCCACAGTTTCCGGGGATCATTATGGAATTTAAAGCAATCAGAAAAGGGGAATGTGTTTCGCTGGAGAAGAAAGCTCTGGAGGCGCTGAGGCAGATTGAAGACAAGAAATATGATACGGACCTGAAAGAAAAAGGCTGTCATACCATATACAGGTACGGAATTGCTTTCTGCGGCAAGGATGTGGCGGTAGAAACAGAATAACTATAAGTGTCTGGGAAAAACAAACGCAGCGTCCGCTTTCGACTTACGTGGGGAATGGAATCAACTATTCATGTAATTTAATGTAAAAAATCAAAAAATTCATTGAATTTTACACGAAAATTTGATATTCTTTCACTTATAGTATTATCCGCAGCGCGGACACGGAGTGGAGAGCGCAGGAATTCAGACCTGAATCCCGCGCGCAAAACCCGCAGGCGAGTTTTGAATTTAAAGGGGGACTGTCTGTGTACCGGAAAATCATGCACTTTTTAGAAGAATGGAAAAAGGGTGGACACCGCAAACCTCTGATCCTGCAGGGAGCGAGGCAGGTTGGCAAAACGTACTCCATTCTTGAATTCGGGCGCACCCATTATGAAAATGTGGCGTATTTCAATTTTGAGACCAGCCCGAAGCTGAACAGAACTTTTGAGGAGGATATCAGCCCGGATTATCTGATTCCCATTTTATCACACATTGCGGGTCAGACGATTGTAAGGGAAAAAACGCTGATCGTGTTTGATGAGATACAGCTTTGCGAGAGGGCGCTCACGGCGCTGAAATATTTTTGTGAGAATGCTCCGGATTACCATGTGATTGCGGCGGGAAGTATGCTCGGCGTTGCGGTGAACAGAGCGAGATTTTCTTTTCCGGTGGGCAAGGTCGATATAAAGACGCTGTATCCCATGGATCTGGAGGAATTTAT
>CANRGB010000079.1 GCA_947630005.1 uncultured Lachnospiraceae bacterium | reverse complement strand
TCTCTGCAGAGACACATTGCGGAACCTCTGGACTGGGAGGAAACCTCGCATCCCTGCCGCTGGAAATCCGGAGATACCGAATATTACTTTGACTGGTATGAGGAGGAAGGAATGAGAGTCGCCGCCGGTCCGGGCGTTGTGTGGGAAGGGGTGGAGAACCGCCGATATTTCTAAAACCGGTGCGGAGATCATCTATTGTGTGGAGATATGCTCTGTGGAGATTCTGAATGCAGGTGATGCTTGTTCGGAACTTGTGCTGAATACCAGGAATGCGTGTTTAAAAATGAGGAGATTGTCCGGGACATGAAGCCGGATCAGAATCTGCTGATGAAAATTGAGGGGCGGATCCAGAACGCCACCGTGAGAGGGAAGGATGCGGATTGCGTTTGCCCCGTCCTTTACCGGGGAGAGCGGCAAAGAGCCGCGTTATAAGGAGGGAAAAGAGTGAAAGCATTTAAAACAGGCGCGGTGAGTTTATTGTTTTTCTTATGCGTTATGATGACCTGTACGGCGGCGCAGGCAAAATCTTCAGATAAGGTGACGAAGGTTGAGAAGAATACCCGGTACAGCGATAATATGGAATACTGTACGATCGTGGGGAAAAACTCAGCCGGAAGGACGGTGTGGAGATATAAATGCGCGGGACATCCTGCTGCGGAATTGAGCAGCGTTTCTTATAAAGTATCAAAGCAGAATGTTTATATTATTGACGGGGATACATTTATCCGTCTTCATAAGCAGACAGGGAAAAAGCGTTCAAAAAAGAAAGAGGCATTTCCGGAAACGCTGGGAAGCGCCGCGATGTTTGTTGATGGCAGCGGTAATCTGTATGCGGCGGGATATTATGGGGATACCGTTTATAAAGTAAATAAGAAGGGAAAACAGCTCTGGGCCAGTAAGACAGCGGAAAATTGTTTCTGGCCAGATGAGATAACCCGTACAAAAAAGGGAATAAAAGTGCATTATACAGGCGAAGGTTCGCAGGATGTGGTGTTCGACGCTGAAAATGGGGAAATTCTTTATTAGGAATGGATTTTCCTGATAATTAGACACTTATTGACAGAACAGAAAAATATTGATAGAATAAGAAAGTCCTTCTTGGACAGGAAGCACTGCAAAGCGGCAGGCGGTTGGCTAATACCCCTCGGAAGGGGGTGAGGCTCATGCGAATCACATTACATATCGGCAGATTTACTGTGACGATAATCGTGAAAAGCAACAACCGCCACTCGGGCAAGTGACGGTTGTTAAAAAAAATTAACTAACCAGAACAAAGCCAACCGCTTGTCGCAGTGCTTCTTTCTGTCCTTATTATATGTAAAAAACGATGAAATGTCAACTCTGAAAGACTCTCTTTTTCATTTCAACAGCATTTTTTGCACGAATACAGTGCAGAAAACTGTACTCCATTTTCATTGTAAACGCCCCAAAAAGACAATATACTGGAGATAATAGTGATAGAAAAACAAAAGCAGAAGGTACCAGAATGGCGACGCTTTATATCAATGCGCGATGTGAAAAACTGCTTAATATCCTGTTGTCCCGATCGGATTACATGGCCATAAATCAGCTGGCGCAGGCCCTGTCAGTCTCGAGACGTACCGCTTATTATGATATTTACAAGGTAAATATGTGGCTGGAACAGGCGGGACTATCCCAGCTGAAGGTCGTGCGGGAGAAGGGTGTATTTCTCGCTTATAAAGAGCGGGAGCGTGTGCAGGAACTGCTGGAGACAGATACGAAGCAGCAGGTTTATATCTATTCACCGGATGAGCGGGCAAAACTTATTATCTGTTACGTGATTTATTCGCAGGATCCGGTTTATATTGAACAGCTGATTAGCAAAAGAGTACGTTCTGAATTTTATTGATAAGAAGAAACCGCTGCAGCTTTCCAAATCGGAGAGTCTGCGGCGGTTTTTGCGTCAGATTACAGACGATTTCTGCTCATTTTGTGACACAGGAAACAGTGCTTTGCGATACAGAAAATACATTGAAAAATACTGTTGTGCGGCATATAATTACAAGGCAGGAAAAAAGAATCAGGTGAACAGAAAGGAAGAGAGAGATGCAGAACAAAACAGAAATTTCTCAGTATGAAAAGATGACAGGTACGCCGATTCCCCGGCTGATCCTGACTTTGTCGGTCCCAAGTATCATTTCCATGCTGATCAACAACATTTACAATCTGGTGGATACGGCGTTTGTCGGGAGGCTTGGCACGAGCGCGAGCGGCGCGGTAGGCATTGTTTTTGGATTTATGGCGATCATACAGGCATTCGGCTTTATGTTCGGGCAGGGTTCCGGCAGCATTCTGTCGAGAGCGCTGGGACATCAGGATAAAGAATCAGCGTCTGTCCACGCTTCCGCCGGATTTTTCGGCGCCATGCTGTTCGGATTTCTGATCACTGTGATTGGTTTTCTCTGGCTTGATGATATTGTTATGCTGCTCGGAAGCACAGAAACAATCGCGCCGTTTGCGAAAACCTATATCTCCTACATACTGGCGGCGGCGCCGTTTATGGCCAGCAGCCTGACGCTGAATAATGTCCTCCGCTATGAAGGGAAAGCGGCGCTTGGCATGGTCGGGCTGATGACCGGAGCGATCCTCAATATGATCGGCGATCCGATTCTGATGTTCGGCCTGAATATGGGGATCGCCGGAGCCGGACTTTCCACGGCGGTCAGCCAGATTATCAGCTGGATGATTCTGCTTTTCATGTTTTTGTCCGGGAAAACAGAGTCAAAGCTGAGCCTGAGAAAAGCAGCATATGCCGGCCCGGCTGTTTTTGGAAATATTATGGCGACCGGTTTTCCAAGTCTGCTGCGTCAGGGGCTGAACAGCCTGAATACGGTTCTGCTTAATTCACGATGCGCTGTCTATGGGGACGCGGCAGTAGCCGGAATGAGTATCGTTTCAAGGATCATATTCTTTGCCTTTTCCGTCGCACTTGGGATCGGGCAGGGATTTCAGCCGGTATCGGCGTTCAATTACGGCGCCGGCCGATATTCGCGTATCCGTAAAGGGTACCGGTTTACTGTGCTTATCGCGGAAGGAATTATGGTGATCGGATGTACGCTGCTGATCGTCTTTTCCGGAGATCTGATCGGTCTGTTCCGGGACGATCCGGAGGTAATTGCGGTTGGAACGAGAGCGCTGCGGCTGCAGGCAGGGGCGAATCTCTTTCTGCCGATCTGTATGACGACGGAAATGCTGTTTCAAAGTACCGGGAAAAGACTCAGCGCTTCGTTTATCTCGGCACTCAGAAACGGTCTCCTGTTTATCCCGCTGCTTCTGATCCTGTCGCGGGTTCGCGGACTTTCCGGCATCCAGGAGGCACAGCCATTCTCCGTGCTCCTGTCCGTGCCGGTTATCGTTCCGTTTATCGTGAACTTTTTCAGAAAGCTGCCGGGAGAGGATGCAGGGAAAACCGAAGCGGGAGCATAAAACCGGAGCGGGCAAAACTTTTCTTTGCCGAAAAAACCGGCTGAGTTTTCCACGCAGCGGTGTATCTGGAAAAGTCCGCAGGGTTCAAGGATTTTTCAGCCGGCTGCGTTTTTTGCGCACTGCGGAAAATCCGCAGGATCCAAGGATTTTCAGCCGGCTGTGCGCCCCGCGTTATGATTCGCTTGAGGACGCGTATTGCTCCCACAGGTCGTCGATGCCGTATCCGACGGCGTTTTTCCAGAACTCGGCTGTATAGCTTCCCTCATGCAGGACCTGGTTCAGCCGGATCGGAAAATTTCTGTCATACGTGTCCGCGATCCAGGACAGAAAGGCCGCCGTGACACGATAGGAATCCATGTAAGACTGTTCGGGGGAATACCCCGGCAGTTCCCAGTCGGTTTCCGGATAAAATCCGCAGTCTGCCCTGGCGCAGTCCGCCAGACCTTCGCAGAGCACGGGGATCAGGGGGTCTTCTTCGGAACCGGGATATCCGTTCTGAACAACATGAAACAATTCATGAACCAGCGTGTTTTTGTTTCCGTCGCTTTCCTCCAGAAACTGCCGGGAGCAGTGGATCTCGGTTCCTGTCGTGGAGGCGGTCGGATCCGCCGCGCCGCCGGAGGACTCCTCAAGGAAAATGGTCACGGAACGGTCCGCGGCTGTCCCGTAAGTTTCCCGCATTGCGGGGTAACATTCAAAATATAAATCCTGGATTGAAGTCAGCAGTGATTCGGAAATATTGGCTTCGGACTGATAAAACACGGTAAGTTCATAATCTTTGGAAGAGTATTTGGTCCCAATTTCTTCCGCATTTGCTGCAGAATGAGAGAAAAAAGCAAATATTGTCAGGAAAAGAACCAGGATTTTCCGGGTGTCTGGATGACAGCTGTTTCTGACAGCCTGCTTTCTGGGATATGATTTTAATCGGTACATTTTGCGCCTCCTGTCTTAAGATTCTGCATGCGTGCTGCGTTTATTAAATCATAACTGGAATTGTATGTCTACAGGCTTTTTCTCCGGATCATTCGGCAGTTATGTGTTCATGTCCTGAAAATGAAGAATTGGTATATATTTAACAAAAATATATTTTACAAATCCTGAAATATCCATAAAATTCATAATTAAATATTGAAAAAATTAATATAAGTACTTGCATAAATAATAGTTTTATTATATACTTAATAAAGATTTTTGGTAAATACTGCTATGAAAGGTGTGATGCGAAAAATATGGGTATTCTCCTGCACTGAACAGGAGGAGAGATGATTGGCCAGAGAGCAACGTGGAAAGAAAAACAAACGGAAGAGAAAAAGACAGGAGGTAAAAATGATTAAAAAAAGATTGACTATTCTGGCTGCGGCAATGTTGGCGATATCCATGTCCTTCCCGGCGGTGATGGCAGAAGAGGCCGCGGAGACGGTGGATATTCAGCTTCTGGCGAGCAGTGATGTGCATGGAAAAATGTGTCCGTATGATTACGCGCTTGATGAGGAGAGCCCGAGCGGGAGCCTGGCGCAGATCGGGACGATCATCAAGGAGCTTCGCAATGACAATACGATTGTCATCGATACGGGCGATACGATCCAGGGAAATTCCGCGGATCTTTTCCTCGAGGATGAGGTTCATCCGATGATCCTCGGCATGAATACGATCGGCTATGACGTCTGGGTGGCCGGCAACCATGAGTTCAATTATGGGGTCGATACGCTGGAGAAGGTGGCGGCCGGATTTGACAGTACTTTTTTGTGCGGCAATGTATTTGATTCGGAAGGAAACGGGATTGGGGCCGGCTATGAGATCTTCGAGAAGGGCGGCGTTAAGATCGGCGTGATCGGCATGGTGACACCGAACATTACGCGCTGGGACGCGGTGAATCTGGAGAATTACACGGTGGAGGATCCGGTCGAGAAGACAAAGGAGATCATTGCTGAAATCCAGGATGATGTCGACATCCTTGTGGCCGCGGAGCATATGGGCGAGGACAATGAGTACGGCGTTGCCGATTCCGGCGTGAACGACCTTGCGAACGCATGTCCGGAGCTTGATGTTATCATTGCGGCGCATGAGCACAAGCAGGTGGAAGGCACAGAGGTGAACGGCGTGCTGATCGTGGAAAATGACGACCTCGGCGAGACGCTGGCCAAAGTGGATATTACGGTTGAGAAGGATGAGAACGGGGAATATCAGGTTGTGGACAGGACTTCCGAGAGTATTGCCGTCGCGGACTATGAGGCTGACGAGGAAGTCATGGCGGCGCTCGCGGACGCGGATGCCCGCGCGAAGGAAGACGCTCAGACGGTGATCGGTACTCTGACCGGCGGGCCTCTGGCTCCGGCAAATGAGATCGAAGGGATTCCGCAGGCAAGACTGCAGGAGACGGCCCTGATCGACCTGATCAATGAAGTCCAGATGTACTACACGGGTGCGGATGTTTCCGGAAGCGCTCTGTTTATCGACGACGCGAACCTTGACGACGGCGAGATCAAAAAGTGCGACGTGGCATTGATTTACAAATACACGAATACTCTGTACAAGATGGAGATGACGGGCGCTCAGCTGAAGAAGTGGATGGAGTGGACGGCCACCTATTACAATACCTATAAGGAAGGCGATCTGACCATTTCCTTCAATCCGGATATGCGCGGATACAATTATGATATGTTCAGCGGCGTCAACTATGAGATCAATATCTCCAAGGAGACGGGACAGCGCATTGAGAATCTTACCAGGCCGGACGGAACGGAAGTCAAGGATGACGACGTCCTGATCGTCGCCATGAACAATTACCGCGCTTCCTCCCAGCTGCTGACTTACGGAACGGTTTATGAGGAAGGCGTGGATGAACTTCCGAAGCTGCTCGAGATCGACGTGCGCGGCGAGCTTGGCGGAGTCCGTGAACTGATCGCGGATTATATCATGAATGTCAAGGGCGGAGAACTGGAAGCCCCGGCGCTGACGGGCAACTGGAAGATCACAGGCTATGACTGGGACGAGGATCTCCATGCTCAGGCGGTGGAACTTATCAACAGCGGAAAGCTGGAGCTTAAGAGCTCCGAGAGCGGCCGTGAGATCAACGTCGCTCCGATCACTGCGGAGGATCTCGAAGGAGCCGAGTAAGGATTTCTTCTGACTGTATCATGGTATAAATAAAATAAGAGGGGCTGTCACCCTGAATATTATCGGGGCGGCAGCTTTTCCTGATCTGTGTAACTGCTTTCATAGCAGAGTACGAAACCTGCGAAGAGAACTTCGGAAATTTACAGGAAGGCAAAGCGAGGGTCTATGCCTGTATAAACCGGCAGAACGTGTTCGTGACAGGGAGAGAATGAAAGTTTCGATATCCGCGGAAAGCAGGAATATAGAAAATAACCGGAATCATTTGAAAAACCGCGGAATTTTTTGTAAAATAATAAAAAAATAAAAAGACAGGAGGGAAAATATGAACTATTCGGAAGATCCAAGCAAACAGTATCATATCCAGGTCGGAAAAGGCGATGTCGGGAAGTATGTGATTCTTCCGGGCGATCCAAAGAGATGCGAAAAAATCGCGCGCCATTTTGCGGATGCGCGTCTGATTGCCGACAGCAGAGAATATGTCACGTATACGGGATATCTGGACGGGGTGAAGGTCAGCGTGACTTCCACCGGGATCGGCGGCCCGTCTGCGTCAATCGCCATGGAAGAGCTTGTGGCAGTCGGAGCGGATACGTTTATCCGGGTCGGTACCTGCGGAGGCATGCAGCCGGAGATTTTGAGCGGGGATGTCGTTATCGCGAACGGAGCGATCCGCATGGAAGGGACCAGCAGGGAATATGCGCCGATTGAATTTCCGGCGGTGGCGGATTTTCAGATCACAAACGCGCTGGCCGCGGCGGCCGGAAAGCTTGCGGTGCCGTATCACGTGGGCGTTGTTCAGTGCAAGGACGCTTTTTACGGACAGCACGCGCCCGAGACAAAACCTGTCAGCTACGAACTGCTGAACAAATGGGAGGCGTGGAAGCGGCTGGGCTGCCTGGCTTCGGAGATGGAATCGGCCGCCCTGTTTATTGTGGCAAGTCATCTGAAGGTGCGGGCGGGCTCCTGCTTCCTGGTTGTGGCGAATCAGGAGCGCGCGAGGCTGGGCCTTGACAATCCGGTTGTCCACGATACCGAGAAGGCGATCTGCGTCGCGGTGGAGGCGCTCCGCACTCTGATCCGCGAAGACGGGAAGCGCTGACCTCGGCGTTTGACGGAGGATGGACTATCGCCTGTGAAGATGATGTTGGGGTCAAAAGGTGCCATACGGGTTGTTCCGTGCTTCGAACTTTTGCCCCTGGCATCTGAGAATATTGAGAATGGCGGAGGAAAGAAAGATGAGCGAAACAGAAATCCGCAAACTGATTGATACGGCTGTTGATCAGCTGAAATTTTCCTATGTGCCGTATTCTGATTTCCGGGTGGGAGCGGCGCTTCTGGCAAAAAGCGGGAAGATTTACGGAGGCTGCAACATTGAAAACGCGTCCTATACCCCCACGAACTGCGCGGAGCGGACAGCGTTTTTCAAGGCAGTAAGCGAAGGAGAGCGGGAATTTCGGGCAATCTGTATTGTGGGCGGAAAAGGCGGGAATCTCACGCAGTATGCGCCGCCCTGCGGTGTGTGCCGTCAGGTGATGATGGAATTCTGCGATCCGGAGACATTTCAGATCATTCTGGCGACGGGAAAGGAGCATTACGATGTCTTTTTTCTGAAGGAACTGCTTCCGCAGGGGTTTGGCCCGCTGAACCTTATGTGAGCCGGCGTACGTTCCGGCGCCGGCCGCATGTCCGGGCTGTGACCGCGGATCTTCCAGGGAGCGGCATGTGCTCTGACCCGGTAAAACAAAACAGGGATTTCGTCGGCGGAAGCCCGGGGGACCGGATCCTGCCGTGAGACTGAACTTGTACGGCCCCGCGCCGAATCTGTCGGCGTTTTTGTGAATGGAATGAAAGGGGCTGTTCCGAAAACAGAACTGAGGTGAAATAAGAAATGAATGAATATAGAAGAATTTTTGTGGTTGTTCTCGATTCGCTCGGGATCGGGGCCATGCCGGACGCCGCGAAATTTGGGGACGCCGGGGCGGATACTTTTGGGCATATTCTTGAGAAGATGGGAAAGATCGATATTCCGAATCTCGAGAAACTTGGCATGGTGAATCTTCACGCCGCGGGACAGATGAAAGGGGTGGAAAATCCTCTCGGACGTTACGCGCGGCTTGGCGAGGCGAGCAACGCCAAGGACACGATGACCGGGCACTGGGAGATGATGGGAATCCGAACGGAAAAACCGCTGCTGACTTTCACTGAGAACGGTTTTCCGCCGGAACTGATCGCGGAGCTGGAAAAGCGGTGCGGAAAACGGGTGATCGGCAATAGGAGCGCGAGCGGCACGGAGATCATTGAGGAACTCGGTGAGGAAGAGATTCAGACCGGAGCGATGATCGTCTATACCTCGGCGGATTCCGTTCTTCAGATCTGCGGAAATGAGGAAACGTTCGACTTGCAGAACCTGTACCGCTGCTGCGAGATTGCGCGCGAGATTACCATGAAGGATGAGTGGAGGGTCGGGCGCGTTATCGCGAGGCCGTACGTCGGGAAGAAGAAGGGTGAGTTCAAACGCACCAGCAACCGTCATGATTACGCGTTAAAGCCCAGCGGCCCGACGGTTATGAACGCGCTGAAGGATGCCGGCTTTGACGTGATCAGCGTCGGAAAGATCAACGATATTTTCTGCGGAGAAGGAGTCACACAGGCGAATCGCTCCACCAGTTCCGTCCATGGGATGGAACAGACGATCGAACTTTGCGGAAAGGATTTCCATGGGCTCTGCTTTACAAATCTTGTGGATTTTGACGCTCTGTGGGGACACCGCAGAAATGTGGAGGGATACGCGCGGGAAATCGAGAAATTTGACAAAAATCTGGGGGTGCTTCTGGAGAAAATGCGGGAGGACGATCTTCTGATTCTGACGGCGGATCATGGCACAGACCCGACTTATACCGGAACGGACCACACAAGAGAGTACGTTCCGTTCGTGGCGTATTCCCCGAAGATGAAAGGCGGCAAAGCGCTGGAGAATCAGGATACGTTTGCGGTGATCGGAGCGACGATCGCGGAGAATTTCGGCGTGCCGATGCCGGAGAATACGATCGGAACCTCTCTGCTTGCGGCTCTGAAGTAAACTTTCATACCCGCATAAATCCAGCAGCAGGAGGACAGAAAGGAGAAAATTAATTATGACGAACGCTGAAGTTTTAAAATATGTAGATCACACGCTGTTGTCCCAGACAGCGACATGGGAAGAGATCAAGGTGATTCTGGACGACGCTATGAAATATGGAACCGCTTCCGCGTGTATTCCGGCTTCTTATGTAGAGAGGGCCGCGAAATATGTGGACGGAAAGCTTCCGATCTGCACGGTGATCGGCTTCCCGAACGGATACAGCACGAAGGAGACGAAGGTGTTTGAGACGAAGGACGCGCTCGCGAAAGGAGCGTCCGAGATCGATATGGTGATCAATATCGGACTTCTCAAGGACAAGCTTTACGGGGAACTGGAGGCGGAGATCCGGGAGATTAAGGCAGCCTGCGGAGAGAAAATTCTGAAAGTGATCATAGAGACCTGTCTTCTCACGGAGGAGGAGAAGATTAAGATGTGTGAGATCGTCACGAAAGCAGGCGCCGACTTTATCAAGACGTCGACGGGCTTTTCAACAGCAGGAGCGACCTTCGCGGATGTGAAGCTGATGAAAGAACATGTAGGCGAGGGGGTAAAAGTCAAAGCTGCCGGAGGAATTTCCAGTTTTGACGACGCGAAGGAGTTTATCCGTCTCGGGGCTTCCAGGCTTGGAACCAGCCGCCTGATCAAGATCATGAAGAGCGAGGCTGCGGGAAGCGGTTATTGAGACGGGAAGCTGGGTCCGCGCCGATGTACAGGGCCTCGTTTGTTATATTTGAAAAAACGAAAGAGGTGTGGAACAGTGAAACAAAGGAAAACCTGCTGAGCAGGCGAAAAGAAGGGCGAACCTGGCAAGCAGGTCCGCCCTGTTCTTACAGCGGTTTTTCTTTTCGTTGGTAATGCAGATAGATCCCGTCATGGGGCAGTGCGTCCCCCTCGTTTATTTGAATTCTCCGTTCATGCGGCAGGCAGATGATTCGCGCCTTCCTGCCATTTACGCTGCCGTCAGCCGTTCAGTCTGGCGGCAAAATCCGCCATGGCTTCGGAAACCTTAATCTGCTGAGGACAGACCTGTTCGCAGCTTCTGCAGCCGATGCAGGCAGAGGGGTGCTTATCCTCTGGCACCGCCATCAATGCCATGGGCGCGATGAAGCCGCCGCCGGTGAAGCTGTGTTCGTTATACAGCTCTAGGAGCTTCGGAATATCCAGCCCCTGCGGACAGTGGCTGACGCAGTAGTGGCAGGCAGTGCAGGGAAGACGCCCGCTGAGCAGTCCGTCCGCCAGGGTGAGAAGTGTCTGCATTTCCGTTTCGTCGAGCGGCGCATCTGTCTCGAAGGTGCGGATATTCTGGCGCAGCTGCTCCGGGCTGGACATGCCGGACAGGATCATGGTGACGCCAGGTACCGTCTGTAAAAACCGGAACGCCCAGGCAGGGACAGTTTCGTCAGGCCGCAGGGTACGAAGCTTTTCGGCGTCCGCCTCCGGGAGCTTTACCAGCCGTCCGCCCCGCAGAGGCTCCATCACCCACACGGGGATGTTCCATTTGTTCAGAAGTTCCACTTTGCTCTTGGCATCCTGGAACGTCCAGTCCAGGTAGTTCAGCTGAATCTGGCAGAATTCCATCTCCGCGCCCCAGGCGTTCAGGAACCGTTCCATCACGGGAACAGCCCCGTGGCAGGAAAAGCCGAGATGCCGGATGCGGCCCGCTTTTTTCTGCTCCAGCAGATAGGAAACGATGCCAAATTTTGGATCCAGGTAGGCGTCTATGTTCATCTCGCACACGTTGTGGCAGAGATAGAAATCGAAGTATTCCACGCCGCATTTTTTGAGCTGCTGTTCAAAAATTTCCCTGACTTTGGGCATATTGGAGAGGTCGTAGCCGGGGAACTTGTCGGCCAGGCAAAAGCTGTCTCTTGGATATTTGCTCAGCGCCTTTCCGAGTACGATCTCGGAATTGCCGTCGTGGTAGCCCCAGGCGGTATCGTAATAATTAACGCCGTGAGCCATGGCATAATCCACCATCTCCTCCGCGGCCGGAACATCAATCCGGCTGTCATCATTGTTGATCACCGGCAGACGCATGGCGCCCATGCCGAGAGCGGATAACTTTAAGGTTTGAAAATCTCTGTAAATCATACGCTTCCTCCTTTGTCAGTTCTTTAAAATTTGTGATTTCGCCATCTTCTGCAGCAGAAAGTCAAGACAATCAACCTTTCTTTGGCTTACATGCAGTTCATCCATCAGGACGCAGCGATGGCGGCGCAGCTTCTGGATTGCGACCCCTTCATTTCCGCCCTTATACAGCCGGCAGATTTCCGAGATCAGATCCGAATCGCAGTCTGCGTCTTTCAGATAGGAAATAAGTTCGTCCATAGAATCGCCTCCTGCGCTCTTTGATTTCATTATACAGGCTTGACTCTCCGTCTGCCAATGATTATAATTTATATCATATTATTCCAATTGGGAATATCACGAAGGAGGATGTGCAATGGAGATTCGAACGCTTCGCTATTTCCTCGCTGCGGCCCGGGAAGAAAACATGACCCGCGCCTCCGAGTATCTGCACGTCACCCAGCCGACGCTCTCGAAGCAGATTCAGTCTCTGGAGGACGAACTGGGGAAAAAGCTCTTTATCCGTCACAGTTTTCGCATAGAGCTGACCGAGGAGGGAATTCTGCTCCGCAAGCGGGCGGAGGATCTGGTCTCTATGGCAGATAAAATCATAGGAGAATTTACGGCGCTGGACGATGTGACCGGCGGGGATGTTTATTTCGGGCTGGCAGAGTCTTATCAGATCCGTTATCTTGCCCGGGAGATCAGGCGGTTCAAAGAGATATACCCCGGACTGCGCTATCATATCAGCAGCGGAGATACGGAACAGGTTACGGAAAAACTGGACAAAGGCGTCCTTGATTTCGCCGTGCTGGCGGAGGAGCCGGATGCGGCAAAGTATCACAGTCTCTGCTTTCCTGAAGCAGATATCTGGGGACTCGTTATGCCGTCAGATCATCCGCTCGCCCAAAAGGAAACTGTCTGCGCGGACGATCTGGCCGGTCTGCCGCTGTTCTGCTCGGAGCAGGGCTGGAAAAAGGACATTTCCCAGTGGTGCGGAGAAAAAATGAACGAGCTGCATCTGGAAGGTTCCTTCCGGCTGTCCTATAATGCCTCTCTCTTTGTCAGGGAAGGACTGGGATTTCTCCTCACCTTTGCCCGCCTGATCGATACAGGCCCGGACAGCGGGCTCACATTCCGCCCCCTGGCGCCGAAGCTGGAGGCAAAAATGTACCTGATTTGGAGAAAGTATCAGGTTTTCACGCCCATTGCAGAACGGCTGCTTGCGGAACTAAGAGACAGGTTTGCCTGAGCTTTAACGGTTTCCATTCACCGCCTTTTGGAAGCTGAAATTCATGCGGCGGGAACCCGGCGGCTGGACGAGTGCAAAAGTAACGGTATGATTTCCGTGGGATTTTTGATATAATCAGATATATATTGCTCCGGACGACATAAATACAGAGATTAAGGGGTGTGGAAGCATGGAATTAAAAAAGAAAAGACTTCCCATAGGGATTGAAAATTTTGAAAAATTACAGACGGAAGATTTTTATTATGTGGATAAAACTGGTCTGATCAGAGAACTTCTTAGCGATGGAGCCGAAGTGAGTCTTTTTACCAGGCCAAGGAGATTCGGCAAGTCCTTAAATATGAGTATGCTGAAAAACTTCTTTGAGCTGGGAGGGGATCACGCATATTTCGGGAAGATGGAAATCTCAAAGGAAACTAATCTCTGCGAAACGTATATGGGAAAATTTCCGGTGATACTGGTCTCCCTGAAAGGCGCAAACGCAGGCACCTATGAAAAAGCATGCGCTATGGCGGTTCAGATTATCAACGGGGAAGCGCGGAGATTTCAGTATCTTCTGGACAGCGGGAATCTTACCGCCTATGACAAGCAGGCGTTTGTGTCGCTTCTGCAGCCGGATATGAGCGAGGCCGTTCTGTGCAGCAGTCTGAAGGTTTTGTCGGAGCTTCTCGAAAAACATCACGGCCGCAAGGTGGTCCTGCTGATCGATGAGTATGACGTGCCGCTCGCAAAAGCGTTTGAGAGAGGATATTATGATCAGATGGTGATCATGATCCGGAACATGTTTGAACATGCGCTGAAGTCCAACGACAGCCTTAAGTTTGCGGCGCTGACCGGGTGCATGCGGATCTCAAAAGAGAGTATTTTTACCGGACTGAATAATCTGAGGGTTCTGTCCGTGGCGGATGTGCAGTTTGATGAGTATTTCGGGTTTACAGGCAGAGAAGTGGAGGAAATGCTGGAATATTACGGACTTTCTGATCACTATGATGAGATAAGGGAGTGGTACGACGGTTACCAGTTCGGGAACGCCAGAGTATACTGTCCCTGGGACGTGATCAATTACTGCGCTGCGCTGCGCACAGACCCGGAGGCGAAGCCGAAAAACTACTGGTCGAATACCAGCGGCAATGAAGCGGTAAGACGGTTTATCCGGGAATCCGACGGCGGAACGGCCAGGCGGGAGATTGAGAAACTGGTGGCCGGAGAGGTGATCACGAAGGAGATTCATCAGGAGCTGACCTACAGAGATATGTATGATTCGATTGAAAATCTGTGGAGCGTCCTGTTTACCACAGGGTACCTGACCCAGAGAGGAAAGCCGGA
>CANRGB010000078.1 GCA_947630005.1 uncultured Lachnospiraceae bacterium | reverse complement strand
CTGAAGGGTCCGCACTCGAAATGCGGTAGGCCGGCTTTCCCGGCGCAAGGGTTCAAATCCCTTCATCTCCGTTTTAATGAGCGAAGCGTACAGCGCTTCGCTCATTTCATTTATCATAAAAATTCCGTTTTTTAAATCTTCATACAAATGCCGCGGCAGGCACATCTGCCCGATCAGGAATTTTCCCTCACCCACACCTGCATCTCCCCTTCGCCGCGGTTCGCCCACATATAGTAAGGGATAAAGCGCAGCTTCACATCCGCATACCGCGGTTTTTTCCAGACATGGTAGAGCGGGCAGTCCGGATTTTCTTCCTCAATCAGGCGCTTCCCCTGTACATCCAGCTGTACGGACATCTGGCCGAACTGATTCTCCTGGACTTCCTCGATCCGTGAACCGGCGCCAATCGAGGTCAGATGCAGATTCTTTCCGTTGTCCGCTTCCTCCATACAATAAACGACCGGACCGCGCATCAGGGCGACCTTGCCCGCATCCTCACGGATCCTCGGATCCGGCTGCATGATACGCGCTTCCATCGGGAAATGCAGCGCCACGCTTTTACGTTCATTCCACGGCCGGGTCACATAGAGATAACCGTCCCTGAATTCTGTCTCTGTTCCTTCCAGTCCCTCAGCCGTATAGTTTTCTGCCCAGCCCGGTATGCGGAACGCGACTGTCAGCGGCTTCTCACTGTCCGTATCCACCTTCACCAGGACGTCCCCGTCCCACGGAAATCCGGATATAACTGTGACGACGGCTTTCTCTTTGCCGATATCCTCTGCCTTCCCATCCTGTAAGGCCTGCTCTGATCCGGTCTGCTCTGCAGCGCCGCTGTCTTTTGGCTCCGCATTTTCTTCCCGTGCCAGCCGCTTTGATTCATCCTGCTCTGCAGCGCTGCTGTCTTCTGGCTCTGTCTCCTCCTGCTGCACGGTTCCGATATATTTCGTGATTCTGCTTCCCAGATAGAGATGAATATACAGCGTATCGTCCGTCTCCGTGAAAGCGTAAGAGCCGATGGAGCTCAAAAGCCGCGCGATATTCGGCGGGCAGCACGCGCAGCCGAACCATTTCTGGCGCACCGGCTTTACATGAAATTTCCGCGCGTCCTTATGACAGGCTTCCGGCAGAGTTTCCAGCGGATTGACGTAGAAAAAGCTTTTTCCGTCGAGCGCCATGCCGCTCAGAATCCCGTTGTAAAGCGCGCGCTCCATGATATCCGCGTACTTTGAGTCCGCTTTGATCTGGAGCATTCTCCGCGCGAAAAACACCAGCCCGATCGAGGCGCAGGTTTCCGCGTAGGCGGTGTCGTTCGGCAGATCGTACGCGAACGAGAACGACTCTCCGATATTCGTTCCGCCGATCCCTCCGGTGATATACATCTTGCGCAGCGTAATGTCGTCCCAGAGAGCCTCGCACGCCTCCAGCAGCTTCTCGTCCCCGGACAGACGCGCCAGATCCGCCATGCCGGAATACAGATAGACCGCGCGCACCGCGTGTCCGACCGCTTCCTTCTGCTCGCGCACCGGCAGATGCGCCTGATGATACTCATAGCGCAGTCCGTCTCCCTGCCTGACCTGCTGCTCGAAATCAAAATAATACGGGCGCGTCCCGCGCATATCGAGGAAAAACCGGCTCAGCTCAAAGTATTTCTTATTTCCCGTGACCTCATACAGACGCAGAAGCGCCATCTCCGCGATCTCATGTCCCGGATACCCCTTGCATTTCCCTTTTTCCGGCCCGAAGCGCTCCGCGATAAAATCCGCGTACCGGCAGACCGCATTCAGAAGCTTGTCCTTCCCTGTCGCCTGATAGTAGGCAACTGCGCCCTCCGTCAGATGACCGAAGCAGTACAGCTCATGGTTGTCTCTCAGATTCGTAAAAATCCTGCTTTTATCATTAATAATATAGAATGTATTGAGATAACCGTCCTCCTGCTGCGCCGCGCACACCACGTCGATCGCCGCATCGGCGACCGCTTCCAGCTTCTCGTCCGGATACTGCGTCAGCGAATAGCCGACCGCCTCGATCCATTTCGCGAAATCGCTGTCCTGGAACACGTACCCGTAAAACCGGTCTTCCATTTTGTCCATGCTCTCCGGAAGCACCTCCGGCACGTTCCCGTTGAAATCCACGGGATAGACTTTCTCCTTATAGTCCGCTCCCTGCTCCCTGCGCAGCCGGCTGATCTTTCCCGCAACGCGGAAATTTCGCATACAGAAGCTCGGACTCGCCTCCGGGATCCGGTCGTTCAGCGCCTCCCACTGATAAGGGATGACCTCCCTGCGCACCAGTTCCATCTCATGCTTCCAGAAGCCGTCCGTCACGCGGATGCGCTTCAGCGAAACAGGCATGCTGTACGGATTTTTTATTGTTTCATCTTTTCTGCTGTTCATAGGTGGTCTCCTTCTCACAATTCCGGGGTAAAAAACAATTAAACTCTGTTAAATTTCCCGAGAAACTCTTTGATCCGTGTGTGATCCGCGTCAAACACGTCCTCCGGCTTTCCTTCCAGAGCCACGACGCCTTTGTCCATAAAAATGATCCGGTCCGAGATATCGCGCGCGAACGCCATCTCATGCGTGACGATCACCATCGTGATATGCAGATCCGCAAGCGATTTGATCACTTTCAGCACTTCGCCGGTCAGTTCCGGGTCAAGAGCGGAAGTCGGCTCGTCAAAAAACAGGATCTTGGGATTCAGCGCGAGCGCCCGCGCGATTGCGACACGCTGGCACTGCCCGCCGGAAAGCTGGCAGGGATAAGCGTCCTCCTTGTCGGAGAGCCCCATCTTTGCCAGAAGCTCCCGCGCTTCCTGATAAACTTCCTCCTTCGGCCTTTTCTGAATCACGATCGGCGCGTCGGTGATATTTTTTATCACGGAATAGTGCGGAAACAGATTAAAATTCTGAAATACAAGGCCGAAATAAGATTTGATCTTCTTCTCCTTCGCCCCTTTCGGGTAAACGCGCTTCCCGTCCGGCTCCGTCCATGCCGCGCGCTCTCCCATGTAAAGGATCTCCCCGCCGTCGATCTTCTCCAGCATCGTCGCGCAGCGCAGAAGCGTCGATTTTCCCGACCCGGAAGGTCCTATGATCGAAAGGATCTCTCCTTCCTCCACGGAAAGAGAAATATCATGGATGACCTCAAGACCGTCGAACTCCTTGCGGATATGATTCATCTCCAAAATCTTCCTCATGTCTCTCCCTCCTTACTGATAATAGCTCAGCTTCTTCTCGATCGTCTCCATGCCGACGGCGACGACCAGATTGAATACGAAATAGAATACCGCCGCCACGACAAACGGGATGAACGTCGTCTCCGCCGCCGCGATCTGCTTCGCGATCGTGAACATCTCCGCGTACGCAAGCGAAAAACTCAGAGACGTATCCTTGACCAGCGTGATAACCTCGTTCGTCACAGCCGGAAGGATCCTTTTTACCACCTGCGGAAAAATAATGCGGAAGAAGCACTGCGTTTTACTGTAGCCGAGGATATTCGCGGCCTCGTACTGCCCGACAGGCATCGATTCAATGCCGGAGCGGTAGATTTCCGCGAAATAAGCCGCGTAGTTCAGCGCGAATCCGATGATGATCGCCATAAAGCGGTAGGAACCGCCGATCCGCATCCCGAACAGATAATACGGACCAAAATATACGACAAGAAGCTGAAGCATCAGGGGGGTTCCCCGCATCAGCGATATGTAAGCTTTGGTAACCGTCCGCAGCAGACTGTTCTTTGACATTCTGGCAAACGAAACCAAAAGTCCAAGCGGCAGGGAGAAGACCAGCGTCAGCACAAAAATGCCGAGCGACTTTATCATACCGCCGGAAAGCTGTTCAAGCATAACCGAAAAACTCATTTTTCCCTCCAGATATACGCCGCGGCGCGCGCGGCACTGATATGTTGCGTCGTTCTTTCCCGGACAGGCGCCGCAGTTTCCCGTGCCGTCAGGGCAGTTTCTTTCCTCCTGTGATACAGGATTCTCATGATGTTGGGGGTAAAAGACGCCATACGGATTGTTCCGTGCTTCGCACTCACACAATCCTGCCATCTCTCATAAGTAAGAGGGCATCTCAGTCTCTGAAACACCCTCCTTGAAACAATCCATTTTGTCAATGCCGGAAATTATCCCGCGGGACAGTCACGCTCGAACAGCGATACATGTTTTCCAGCCCTTTGATGTCTGATCAGAATTTCCGAAAATTATTCTGACATAGCCTCCGTCATAAGCTCTGACTCAGCCTCAGCCGTATCGGTCTCCATGCCTTCTCCAAGGCATACCATATCCGTCAGCTCATATTTCTCAGCCAGTTCCGCAACCGTTCCGTCCACGACCAGCACGTCGAGCGCCGCGTTGACGGTGTCTCTGAGATCCTCGTTGCCAAGCTTGAAGCCGATGCCGTACTGCTCGGAATTCAGGGTCTCCGCAAGGATCGAGTAGCCTTCCTTGTCCTTGATCTGATAGTTCGCGACTCCGACATCCATCGCGATCGCGTCGATGCTGCCTGCCTGCAGCTCAACGAACGCACTGTTGTAATCCGGGAACTGCTGCAGTTCGCCGAACGTAGCCGCCAGATCCGCCTGGTCGCCGCCCTCGCTCAGAAGCTCCAGAGCCGCTGAGGCCGCCTGCACGCCGACAATCTTGCCCGAAAGACCCGCAAGATCCGTAATGCCCGCCGCGTCTGAAACCACGATCACCTGGCTGTTGTCCACATACGGAACAGACCATGCGTAATCGTCCTCGCGGCCGTTGATCGTAAATCCGCTCCAGATACAGTCGATCGCGCCGGAATCCAGCTCCATATCCTTGGAATTCCAGTCGATCGGAGTCTTCACAAGCTCCCAGCCCTCAAGGTCGCAGACCGCCTGTGCCAGCTCAAGATCAAAGCCGGTATACTCGCCGGACTCATCCATGTAGCCGTACGGCGGGTATTCCGCGTCAAAACCCACCGCGAAGGTCGCCGCCTCTTCCGCGAAGCAGACCGTCGACACTGCCATGGACGCGACTGCCGCAGCAGCCAGCAGTTTTACCATATTCTTTTTCATAAAGATATCCTCCTCAGTCTTTTCTGTGGTAGTGTTCTACCATGCTAAAATGCAACACTATACTAACAAAAAAGACCGGGCATGTCAACCACATTATTTACTGGTTTGAAATCCAGAATTCCTCCATCTTTCCGCGCACGCTTTTCACGCCGCAGACCTGCGGCTTCTGCCATTCTCCGGGCAGCATCTTCCGGTAACGCTCCTGAATAAACCGACGGTCAAGCAGCAGAATGACGCCCCTGTCTTCATCCGTACGGATCACACGGCCCGCGGACTGCAGGACTTTGTTCATGCCGGGGCAGAGATAGGCGTAGAAGAATCCGTCCTCGCCCCTGTCGTCATAGAATTTTTTCAGAATCTGCCGCTCATTGCAGACTTTCGGAATCCCCGTGCCGACGATCACCGCGCCGATCAGGCGGTCGTTTTTCAGATCGATTCCTTCTCCGAAGACTCCGCCCATCACGCAGAACCCGACCAGACTTCCGTTTCTTTCCGCGCGGAATCTTTCAAGAAATTCTTCCCGCTCCCGCTCGTTCATGCCGGCCGTCTGGCGCAGAATTTCAACTGTCCGCACTTTTTTGCGGCTCGTTCCTTTCTCCCCCGGGCCCCCGTTTTCTCTGCTTCCGCGGTTCTCCTCCTCCGCCTCCGTCAGGCGGATTCCTTCCTCCCCGCAAAGCTCCTCAAACGCGCGCGCCACATAGTCAAGCATCTGATAGGAAGGGAAAAACGCCATATAATTTCCCTCTCTTGCGTGAATTGTCTCCAGCACATAGCGCGCCATCTTTCGGTATTCCGATTCCGACCGGTCCTCATAGCGGCTGCTGGTGTCCATGCCGATCAGCACCCTGCATTTCGCCGGATCGAAAGAAGACTGCGCGTAGATCGCGTAATCATCCTCCGCGGTACTCAAAAGACTTTTGTAATAATTAATCGGAAGAAACGTCGCCGAAAAGTAGATCGTGCTTTTCCCCATATCCAGACACTCCTGGAGGTTTCGCGAGACGTCGACGCAGTACAGCTTTATCATAAAGCGCCTGTCCTCACACAGCTCTGTATAGATCACATAATTGTCGTCAAGCCGGTCGCAGACATCCAGAAACGTCAGCGTCTGAAAATAAAAATCAAGAATCTTTTTGTTGACCTCCGCATATTTTTCCGGCGAAAACGCGGGATCCTTTGCCCGCGCCGTCTCTTTTTCCGCGGAATCCTGCCCTGCCGCTTTCTTTAACGCGGCCGCCGGCCCTCTTCCCTCCCGCAGGTCCTCCAGATAATCCTCGATCACTCCGCAGAGATTCATCAGATGAATGGAAAATACCCCGACCTCTTTCTGTATGAGATAAGCGGGACCTCCCGCCCTGTTTTCTTTTTCCGTCTCCCGCCTCCGCTCACGCAGATATCCGCCGCATTTTCCCAGCGCGGCCGCGATCTTTTTGCTGTACGGCTCCGCCAGTTTCTCAAGCTCCTGAAAATCCTCCTGATACAAAGCGGCTGAAAACATATCGCGCCCGCGGTCCACCAGGTTGTGCGCCTCATCAATCAGAAACAGATACTCGCCTTTCGTCCCCTCCGCGAAAAACCGCTTCAGCTTCACGCGCGGGCTGAACACGTAATTGTAATCGCAGATCACCGCGTCGACCCAGAGCGAGACATCCAGCGAAAATTCAAACGGGCAGACCATCCACTTCTGGGCCTGCCGGATAAGCGCTTCCCGATCAAACACGTCGGTTCCGGTGATCATCTCGTAGACCGCGTCGTTTACCCGGTCAAAATGTCCCCTCGCGTAAGGACAGTACTCCGGATTGCACTCCGTCTCTTCGCAAAAGCACAGCTTTTCCTTTGAAGTCAGCGTCAGGACTTTCATGCGAAGTCCCTGTTCCCGCAGTATGGCGAACGCATTTGCCGCGACTGTCCGCGTGATCGTCTTCGCCGTCATATAAAAGATGCGGTCCGCGATCCCCTCGCCTATCGCTTTGACCGCGGGAAACACGGTCGAGATCGTCTTTCCCGTGCCGGTCGGCGCCTGAATGAACAGCTTTTTCCGGCGCAGGATCGTCCGGTACACATCCTGCGATAATTTCTTCTGTCCCTTCCTCCAGGGAAACGGAAACTCTGCCTCTTTGCAGGATGCCTGCCTGATTTTTTTCCACTCGATCTGATATCTCATCCATTTTTCATATTCGCCGGTCAGCTCTCCGAACCACTCCGCCAGCTCCTCCGCCTTATACATCTGACGGAAACGCCGCACTTCCTCGCTGACCAGATTGCTGTACGTCATCTGGACTCCGATCTCGGAAAGTCCGTGTCCGGACGCATAGATATGCGCATAACATTTAGCCTGCGCCAGATGAACCGGAACAGGCTCTTCCATATGGCGGAGATCCCGGTAGACCCCCTTGATCTCATCAATGTAAACATCGCTCCCGGTAATGACGCCGTCCGCGCGCCCTTCGACCGTCAGAATAAACCCGTCAAACAAAATATCCGCCGAGAGCGGCACCTCCGCTTTGTAATTGCTTCCCATCCTGCCCTGGATCCTGCGATGAAGCCGGCCTCCCTCGAGCATCGCTTCCCGGTCCGCCGGCCCGCCGCGCCTGTTGTCGATATCCCCGGATCTCAGAATAAATTCGACAAGCTCCCGGACCGACACGCGGACACGCGGAAGCTTCGCGCTGTTTTCCATACCGGAAGTATCCCGCCCGTTCTGTATCTGTTCTTTCGGGTTTCGTCCGTTTTGGGCCTGTTCTTTTGGATCCCGTTCGTTCTGAGCCTGTTCTCTTGGGCTCCGTTTGTACTGCGTCTGTTCTCTTTGTTTCTGCGGCATTTTCTCCACTCGCCTTCCACTCCTGATTCGAAACAGAAAATATCTTTTCTGCTCCTGCGGCCTGCTCTCTTTTTCTGTATTTTTGCCCACTGCATCTTATCATAAAACAACCGCAAAAGCCAGTTTTGTTTCTCATTTCCGATCCTTTACAGATCCGCGCGCGTCTGTTACGCTTTCCTCAAACCATTTTCAAAATTTTCTTTCTTCAGCGCAACAAAACAGCCTTCCGCCGACACTTTATATACAGATACTGCCTGCAGGCTTTTATCCAGTCTTCCGGCGGCAGAGATTTTTGATCCTGAAGATTCGTTTTGCGCCGCAAAAGACCGCTTTGTACTGCGCCGCACAGCCGCCGCATATTCTGCACGCGTCGTTCGTGTGACACAGTATGACTTTGCAAAGGGGGAAAGTTATGAACCAACTGACCGAACAACTGGTACGCCGGGCACAGAGAGGAGATGCTCACGCTTTTTCCAGATTATATGAAACTGTTTATCAGGACCTGTACCGGTTCGCCGTCTATACGCTGCGGCATCCGCAGGACGCGGAGGACGCCGTCAGCGAGACCGTGACCGACGCGTTCGCGCAGATCTCCACTCTGAAGGAAGCAGCCGCTTTCCGATCCTGGATCTTCCGCATCCTGTCAAACAAATGCAAACGCCGCATACGCCAGTATGTAAACCCTCCGTCTGAACTGGATGAAGGGATACCCGCCGGGGGAGCGGACCTTCATGAAATGCTGGACGTCCGCCGTGCGTTCTCGCTTCTGCCTGATGAGGACCGCCTGATCCTCTCGATGAACCTGTTCGCCGGATATACCAGTCAGGAGATCGGCGATCTTCTAGGTATGAACGCGAACACGGTGCGCTCCAGACAGAGCCGGGCGCTGAAAAAAATGCAGTCCCAGCTGTCCTGATCCCGGCGTACGGACAGCATTTCGTCATCAGACAGACAGCGCTTCGGTTCCGCGCGCCGCGGACAGTCTTTACGCTATCGTTTCATTCTGCCGTTCACACGGCTATGGTTATTGAAAGGAGTTAGAAATCATGGATGAAAAAAAATTACTGGACCAGATCAGACAGGCAGCATCCGATCTGACGCCTCCCGAGTCTTTGAATCCGGATGCCATCGAAAAACTTCTGACACAGCAGAAACCGGCCAGAAAAAAATTCTTTACGCTCTATCGTCTCGCGGGTACGGCCGCCGTCTTCGCGCTCTGCGCCGTCTCCTTCTGGCAGGTGCAAAAAATACAGAGATACAGCTCAGATCTGGAGCAGAAAATGACAGAGAGCATTGTTTCCCGGGAAGCGGACGCAGGAGACAGCGCTTCCGTAACCACGGACAGCAGCAGCTCTGACAGCTCAGCGGACAACAGCAGCCCAGACAGCTCAGCGGACAATGTTTCCGTGACCGCGGGCAGCGGCATCTCAGATGAAGACGCTTCCGATAAAGCCGGGACAAAAGAAAACCCCCGGTCTTCCATCGAAAACGCCGCGGAAGAAAATATCCCTGCCGAAGCCGATCCGGCAGAAACCTCCCGGCCCGCGGCGGACTCCGCAGACTTATCCGTTCTTCCCACCGCCCGGAGCTATGAGGAGGTATACACAGCCCTGCGCGAAAAATTTTATTATGACGATGCCGCCTATGACCTGGATATGGGATTCACAGCATCCATAGCATCCACCACAGCGGATACCGCAGGAATCGAGGAAGACGGCGCGGCCGTCTACTCCGTGGAGGATTCCGCACCAGCGGAGATAGCCGGTTTCACGGCAGACGGCAGTGCTGGAACAGCCTCGGCAGAAATGTCGGCAGACGGCAGTGCTGGAACGGCCTCAGCAGAAATGTCGGCAGACGGCAGTGCTGGAACGGCCTCAGCAGAAATCTCAGCAGACAGCGGTACAGGAACGGCCTCAGCAGAAATCTCAGCAGACACCAGTGCAGAAACAGCTTCAGCAGACAGCGGGGCGGGGGCAAATTCAGAAGAGATGCCCGAAGAAGAAGTTTTCGAGGAGGATGCGGCTGCTGACAGCTCTGCTGCGTCAGAGATTTCCTCGGATTATTCGAGAACCAACATTCAGGAATTCGGGGTCGACGAGGCCGACATTGTAAAGACAGACGGACAGTATTTCTACATTCTCCGGCGGAGCGGCTCCGTCACGATCGTTGACGCCAGAGATCCGAACGCCCTGAAAGAAGCCTCCACGATCCCCCCGGCCGATCCCGGTCTGCTCGGTTCAAACGAACTGTATGTCGACGGGGATATCCTGAATGTGATCGCCATCCGGCAGAGCACCTCCTTAGAGCAAAGCGGAGACGTCTATTATCCTTCCTCTTCCCGGCAGACGATGCTGTACACCTACGATATCTCCGACCGCACGGACCCAAAGCTCTCCGGCACGGTATCCCAGGACGGAAGCTATGAGACGTCCCGCAAAAACGGCTCCTTCATTTATCTGTTTACCTCCTGGTATCCGGATCTGGGCGCGACGTATCAGGAGAGCCGCATCGTCCCGTCGGTAAACGGAACCGACCTGAAGGTCTCGGATTTCTATATCCCGGAATCTCTGACGAGCTCCTCCTATCTTCTGATTTCGTCGGTGAACATCGAAGACCCGCAGAATATTCTCGACAGAAAAGCGCTCGTCTCCGGAACCTCGAACTTCTATGTGAGCCCGGAAAATATTTATATCGCAAATGAAAACTGGAATTCTGACGCGGCCATGACAGACATTATGAAATTTCACTACGAAGACGGGAGGATCACCGGAACCGCGGCCGGCTCCGTTAAAGGTTACTTAAACAATTCGTTCTCCCTGAATGAGTACAATGGTTTCCTGCGGGCCGTCTCCACTTACTATGACGCCGATTATGAGGAACAGAACGGCCTGTATATTCTCGACGATATGTTGAACATCACGGGATCCATCGAGGATCTGGCCGAAGGCGAGACCATCCGCTCCGCGCGCTTTTTCGGAGATATCGGATATTTCGTGACCTTCCGTCAGACCGATCCTCTGTTTTCCGTCGATCTCTCGGATCCGGCAGCCCCTGCGGTTCTCGGCGAACTGAAGGTCAGCGGTTTCTCTTCCTATCTGCATTTTTACGGGGAAAACCTGCTGCTCGGCATGGGCTACGAGGCGGACGAAGAGACCGGCGTCACTTCCGGCGTCAAGCTCTCGATGTTTGACGTCTCCGATCCGGCGAATGTCACGGAGCTTCACCGCCTTGTCATCCCCGGCGTTACCTGGTGCCCGTCGATCGACAACTATAAGTCCATCCTAATCGACCCGCAGAAAAATATATTCGGCTTCTTCTGCGGCGAACGGTATCTCGTGTTTTCCTATAATAAGGAGAAAGGATTTGTCAGTGAACTGGTCTATGATTTCATACAGGATGCGCTCTCGGAGCAGGCGCAGGCGCCGGAGGACGGTTCCGGAAATGACAGCTCCGGAAACGGCGGTTCCGCGGGTCACGGCTCATCAGAGTATGATACTTATGAGACAAAGGAGATTCCGGACAGCATCTTCACTCCTCTTGACGGGGACACTGCCCGGTCCGTTCCGGAATTTGAAATCACAAGAAGCGACAGCGCATTCTACCCTGCGATATCCGCAGACAATACGCGCGGTCTCTATATCGGGGATACCTTCTATCTGGCAGGCGATGTCTCCGTGATCGCTTTCGATATGACGAACAGCTACAGCCGGCTCGGAAAGCTGAGCCTTGCGTAACCATATCCCATCACAACAATTCGTCCCCAGATTATTCTGGGGACGAATCGTTATTTTCAGGCGACGAATCCGTAAACTTCACACCTGCAAAAGCAAAATCTCAGTGGCAAACGCCCTGCCGCAGTATTTACAGCAAACTCATCAGATACTTCTGCACCGATTCTACCGCGTTCGCTCCGTCCGCCACCGCGGTCACGATCTGCTTCAGCTGCTTTGCCCTGATATCTCCCGCGACAAAAATTCCCGGCACTTCCGTGATGCCGGATTCATCCGACGCGATATACCCGTTTTCGTCAAGCTTCAGCAGCCTCTCGACGATCCGGGTATTCGGAACCGTGCCGACCGCGATAAACACGCCCTCGACGTCGAGCATGCTCTCCTCTCCCGTGTCCGTGCGCTTCAGCTTCAGACATTCCAGATGGGAATTTCCCACCAGTTCCGTCACGACAGTGTTCCACAGGATTTCAACATTTTCGCACTCCCGGAGCCTGTTCTGCAGGATCGGAGCCGCTCTGAAACTGTCCCTGCGGTGAATCACATAGACCTTCTCGCAGACTCTCGCAAGGGACAGGGCATCCTCCATGGCGACGTCTCCTCCTCCGACTACGGCAACCTTCCGGTCCTTAAAAAATGCCCCGTCGCAGGTGGCGCAGTAGGAAACGCCCATGCCGTTCAGAGAGTCCTCCCCCGGTATGCCCAGCTTCCGGTGTGCCGCTCCCATGGCCAGAATCACCGCGCGCGCGCGGTATTCCTCCTGTTCTGTGTAGATCACTTTGATTCTGCCTTTATCCTCGAGACCGATATGCCGTGCTTCGATATTAACAAAAGACGCTCCCATCTGTTCCGCGTGTTCATGAAACTTCATTCCCAGCTCAAAGCCGCCGATTCCCGGCAGACCAGGATAGTTATCCACTTCGTATGTGTTTACAACCTGACCGCCGCTCATATACTCTTTTTCCATCACAAGACAGGTCAGATTCGCCCTCTGAGCGTAGATCGCCGCCGCCAGACCCGCAGGCCCCGCTCCCAGGATAATTACATCATAGATCATGAAATTAATTACCTCCTTATTTTAGTCTTTTCGTTCCTGCACTTCTATATAAGTATAACCTATTTCTTCCAAAAAAGCGACCTTGTGAATTGACTTTTATTTCTTATTTTGATACTATAATATTACTGTTCACACAGCCGGTTTTTTGCGGAACCAGGATGTGGAAAGTGAATTTTAAGCTTACCTGTTAAAAGGAAAGGAGATTGATACCCATGAAAAAGTTTGTATGTAAGGTTTGCGGCTATGTTTACGAAGGAGAAGCAGCTCCGGCACAGTGCCCGATCTGCAAGGCAGGCGCTGACAAATTTGAAGAGATGGTAGAAGGTCTTACATGGGCCTGCGAGCATGCAGTAGGAATCACAGACGGAGTCAGCGAGGAGATCATGTCCGGTCTCAGAGCTAATTTCGAAGGCGAGTGCACAGAAGTCGGCATGTACCTTGCAATGGCAAGAGTTGCCCACAGAGAAGGCTATCCGGAAATCGGACTTTACTGGGAAAAGGCTGCATGGGAAGAGGCTGAGCACGCTGCAAAGTTCGCTGAGATCCTTGGCGAAGTAGTTACTCCCAGCACAAAGAAGAATCTTGAGATGAGAGTTGCCGCTGAGAACGGCGCTACCGCCGGAAAGCTTGAGCTGGCGAAACTGGCGAAAGCTGCAAATCTTGACGCAATCCATGATACCGTTCATGAGATGGCACGCGATGAGGCAAGACATGGCCGCGCGTTCCAGGGTCTGCTTGACAGATATTTCAAATAAAATATTGTTTTAAGTTTTATTATCATTAATCGCAGGCATGTTTTTTAAAAGCCAGAGATTTTCCCGTCTCTTCAGACGGAAAGAGGAATGATCAGAAAACAGATCCGGTGTTGGCGGTGAACCGGAAAACCGGTATTCTCCACTGACATGAAAAGGAGCTGTGTATCTGAATAAGATCTCTTATCTTTTCATAATTAACACAAACCCATTGAAAGGGGCCGCTGTTTCCAGCGGCCCCTGAATCATTTATCTCTGTTCTGTTTTATATAAGTCCGATCCCACAGCAGAAACCAACGGTCTGCAGGCAGACCGTATGGAATCTGCTTCTGAGACAACAACAGGTACGAGGAAGAAGGCCGACAGGCCAAATTCCGATTTCCTGCGGAATTTCGATACTTATATCTCCGGTAAAACTTACAGCGCAGGTCTGTATGCTTAGTTGGTGATCGTCAGCTCTGTATCCTTGTCGAATACATGGATCTTGTCAAGATCAAGCGCGAACTTAACGGTATCGCCGGTTCTTGTCGTCGTACGCGGATTTACACGAGCGGTAAAGTTAGCGCCCTCTACTGTGAAATACAGGAATACTTCAGCGCCCAGAAGCTCGTAAACCTCGATCTTCGCGTCAAGTGCCGCTGCACCTGCTGCCGCAACCTTCTCCGGATCATCGCTCATATCTTCCGGACGGATACCCATGATAACAGTCTTTCCGTTGTAGCCGCCGTCAAGCACTTTCTTAGCCTTGTCAGCCGGAAGTTTGATGGAGGTAGGACCAACCTTCAGATAGCAGTCGCTGCCCTTTGCCTCAACCTTCGCGTCTACCATGTTCATCTGCGGAGATCCGATGAATCCTGCAACGAACAGGTTGCCCGGTGCGTTGTAAAGGTTCTGCGGTGTATCAACCTGCTGAACAACGCCGTCCTTCATAAC
>CANRGB010000077.1 GCA_947630005.1 uncultured Lachnospiraceae bacterium | reverse complement strand
CAGGAGGGCGCCAGCTGCATGAAGGAAATGCCCGGCTTGTTTAAACTGGTTCTGGAAGATAATGAGATCAGCGACATCAGTTCTCTGGGAGTTCTGAGCAATCTGACAACTTTATCTGCCGGAGTAAACCAGATCAGTGATATCAGCGTACTGTCCGGTCTGACAAACCTGGAAGACCTGAGATTAAGCGATAATGAGATCAGCGATATCAGTGTTCTGAGTAATCTGGGAAAACTGAAAGTATTGTACCTGCATGATAATCAGATCAGCGATATCAGCGCGCTCGGCAGTCTGACGAAACTGGAATGGCTGATGCTGTATTGCAATCCGATCAGTGATATCAAGGTTCTGGGGAATCTGACCGAGCTGAAAGTACTGGATATGGGAGGCGATCAGATCAGTGATATCAGTGCGTTATCTGGTCTGACAAAACTGACCGATCTGAGAATGAGCGAGAATCAGATCAGCGACATCAGTGCGGTGAGCGGCCTGACCGATCTGAACCTGTTATATGTAGGGGGAAATCAAATCAGCGATATCAGTGCGGTGAGTGGTCTGACCAATCTGAAATACCTGAAGCTGGGTACGAATCAGATCAGCGACATCAGTGCGCTTAGCGGCCTGACAAATCTGGAACTGCTGACACTTCCGGTAAACCAGATCAGCGATATCAGCGTCCTGAGTAATTTGACCAGTTTAAAAACACTGTATCTGCATAATAACAGAATCAGCGATATTAGTGCGCTTAGCGGTTTAACCGGTCTGGAAGAACTGGCGTTAAGTGTCAATCAGATCAGCGACGTCAGCGCCCTTGCAGGTTTGACGAATCTGAAGAAGTTATATTTAAGGGATAATCAGATCAGTGATATCAGCGCTTTTAGCAGTCTGACGAATCTCGAAGAACTGGGACTGGCCACGAATCAGATCAGTGACATCAGCGCCCTCAGTGGTCTGAAGAATCTGAAAACTCTGGATATAGAGGGGAATCAGGTGGATGCATCTCAGGCATTCGGAGATCTTACGGGCATGGAGATAAGCGGAATCTGAAAATAGAATCATACGATAATCTGTGGGATTTCATTTAGGGCAGTGCCATAGAGTATAAATGTTTATAGCAAACCTATCAGAGGGAGATGCATATACATTTTCGTTCCTAATTTATAAACAGGCAGGAAGCTTTCAACCGCTTTCTGCCTGTTTGGAAATAATGGATATAAAAATAGAAGAGTAATAGTCCTGCCTGCGGACATAAACGTTTTACTAACTTCCGTGCGATTCCTGGGCATCCAATATCATTTTAGTCCCCCAGGGCAAGCTTGCCGCGCAGTATCCGGATCTCTTCCCGCAGTCTGAGAAGTTCCTGTTCCGCTGCATCCGCACGTTCTTTTTCCCGCAGTGTATTATTTCTTTCGTTTTGTTCACCCTCAAGTTTACCATCAAGTTTACCTTCATTGTATGCATCCTGCCTGATCTCCTGGATTGCTTTACACATGTTGACGGTCTCATCTCCTTTCTCATATTCCAACCCGGAACCTGTGACGGCCTCGATTACATCCGCCGCCCGCCGCTCCAGTTTTTCAAATCTCTTTTTGTCTTCCTGTATGACTTTCAGCAGCTTCTCCTTGTCCTTTGAATTTGTCCTTAATAAAATCTTTTGTTGCTGTGTCAATCTTCAAATGGTCATTCCTCCTTAATTATAGCAATACTGCCGGATGATTACAAGTGTGTTGTGAGAAAAAACGGATAATTCACGTGAAATGTAATATAAGATACAATAGACAATAAGATAATAGATAAATAACAGTAAATAAGATCTTTTGATGATTACTAAATGTATCTTAACATATATTATGGAAAAATCAAGTACTTTTTTAAATTCGTATAGTTCGATGGCGCATATGAAAAACAGCAGTTAAAATTGTGCAGGTTTTCCCTAAATTTATGGGAACTTTTCCGGTTAAGTTTTTGATATAATGTACATGGCACTGATTTTAAGATTTATAATTTTCCAAATCAAAAGAAGAGGGGGATTACGACAATGAACAAAAAATTGGGTTGTATCAGCATGGCATGCATGCTTCTGATGGCATGCGGAATCGGACTGAGCGTGAGTGCAGAGTCCGCTGATCAGAGTGCCCCGGTCAGCAAGATATCCGACCAGGTCAGCGGAGTGGTGACATTTGCGGATCCGGTTATGGAACAGCTGGTTCGGAAGGGACTCGAGAAACCGGAAGGGGATATCACAGGCGATGATCTTGCGGCTGTCCATGTGCTGAGAATTTATGGGGATGAAGTATCAATCCTTCAGGATACCAGCGCTGACGAAGGAGGTCTGTCGGGGGAAGCCGCGGCGCAGAGTACGATCCAGAGCCTGGCTGACCTGCAGTATTTTCCGAATCTGAAAATTCTTCAGATCAGCGGGCATGCGCTGGGGAATGAAACCCTGCAGGAGGGCGCCAGCTGCATGAAGGAAATGCCCGGCTTGTTTAAACTGGTTCTGGCGGATAATGAGATCAGCGACATCAGTTCTCTGGGAGTTTTGAGCAATCTGACAACTTTATCTGCCGGAGCAAACCAGATCAGTGATATCAGCATACTGTCCGGTCTGACAAGCCTGGAGGATCTGAGATTAAGCGATAATCAGATCAGTGATATCAGTGTTCTGAGTAATCTGGGAAAACTGAACGTATTGTACCTGCATGATAATCAGATCAGCGATATCAGCGCTCTCGGCAGTCTGACGAAACTGGAATATCTGAAGCTGTACCACAATCCGATCAGTGATATCAAGGTTCTGGAGAATCTGGTTAATCTGAAAACACTGGATATGGGAGGCGACCAGGTCAGTGATATCAGTGCGTTATCCGGTCTGACAAAACTGACCGATCTGAGAATGAGCGAGAATCAGATCAGCGACATCAGTGCGGTGAGCGGTCTGACTGGCCTGGAACTGTTATATTTGGGAGAGAATCAGATCAGCGATATCAGTGCGGTGAGTGGTCTGACCAATCTGAAATATCTGAGGCTGGGTTCTCAGGTCAGCGACATCAACGTGTTGAGAAATCTGACAAATCTGGAATTTCTGCGGCTGGATAATAATCAGATCAGCGATATCAGTGTACTGAGTGGTTTGAGCAATCTGAACATATTATCTCTGAACGAAAACCGGATCAGCGATATCAGCGCCCTTAGCGGTCTGACAAATCTGGAAGAGCTGTGGCTGGATGTGAATCAGATCAGCGACATCAGCACCCTCGGTGGTTTGACGAATCTGAAGATTTTGCATTTAAGGGATAATCAGATCAGTGATGTCAGTGCCCTTGGCGGCCTGACGAATCTCGAAGAACTGGGGCTGGCCACGAATCAGATCAGCGACATCGGCGCCCTGAAAGGACTGCCGAATTTGAAGACTCTGGATATAGAGGGGAATCAGGTGGATGCATCTCAGGCAGTTGGAGATCTTACGGGCATGGAGATAAGCGGAATCTGAAAATAGAATCATATAATAAATAATCTGTGGGATTTCATTTCTATTTTATGAACAGGCAGGAAGCTTTCAACAGCTTTCTGCCTGTTTTGGAAATAATGGATATAAATGATAAATGATAGAAGAGTAATAAACCTGCTTAGAAAGGAGGAAGTCGAGATAAGATATGCTTGATGATGTTATGAAAAAGATCAGAAAAATATTGATACTGACGATTATGTTGTCTTTAATACTCTGTATGAGGATGATGCCGGTAAAAGCAGCAGCGTTGAAAAGTCCTGCAGGAAATAAATTAACAGTAAAATCTTATAATTCCCTGCTTCTTAAGTGGGAAAAGGTCCCTGGCGCATCCGGGTATGCGGTTTGGCGGAGGACAGCGGGAAATTCTTTTGAACGAATCGCTGTACTTTCAGGTGTCAGCAAATGCAGGTATGTTGATAAAGAGCTTTCTACCGGAACAAAATATGTCTATATGGTAAAGGCCTATAAAAAATCCGGGCAAAAAATTATTTGGAGTGCGGCTGGAAAGAGCCTTGCAGCTGTGCCGAAATTGTCGAAACCGGTTGTTCGTTTCGTAAAAGTCAACGGGCCGGGAGAACTTGTGGTGACATGGGAAAAGATTCCTGGTGCCAATGGATATTTTGTGTACAGAGCCGCCGCTAAAAATGGATCTTATAAGAGAATAAAAACCCTGGTTGGGAAGAAGAAAATTTCTTATACAGACACCGGGCTCAGTGCAGGAAAAAGGTATTATTATAAAATAAAAGCTTACAGGACAGAAAAGAAGAAAAATTTTTATAGTGACACGTCTGAGGCCAAAGGCGGAAAAACAGAGGATAATGTGGCAGTTACAGAAATTCGCCTTGAAAAAGAATATACATTGAATATACAGCAGACGATAAAGCTTACGCCTGTAATCATCCCTTCCAATGCAACTGATAAAACAGTGATTTGGAGCAGTTCCGATCCTGGCGTAGTTTCTGTTAAAGATGGGAGTATTACCGGAATTGCAGTCGGCGAGGCGGTTATAACGGTACAGAGCGGAAATGGGAAAAACGCCCGATGTAAAGTGACTGTGAATTTACCGAAAGAAAGGGAAGCTCTTCTTTATGAGATCATAGAAAAAGGATGCAGAGAGAAAACAGGACTTCATTTTGATGCTTCATTGAATATTGTAAAGCCAAATGATTACATTGATATTTCTGCATTGGGCTATTCGAATGAAAGTGCAGAGGACAAGGCCCTGGTATACAGGACTTATCAAAAAGTCTTTTATGATCATCCCGAATTTTTCTATCTTGCTGAGGGAATATACAGGTATGGTCCCCAGGGAATGCTTAAGGGTATTATTCCCATGTACTGCAGCTTTGCGAAAAATGCAGAGAATCTGGATATTTACGAACGTGAAATGGAAGCCGCTGTAACCCAGGCACTGAAATGTACAGAAAAAATAACGGATCCTGTTGAACAACTTTTGGCTTTATATGATTATATTGCGGAGAACACACTTTATAACTGGAAAGTAGCGACAAACAACAGAAAAGATGCTGCCGATTATGCGTGGACTGCTTATGGACAGCTGGTAAAACATGATGCGGTATGTAAAGGAGAAGCAATGTCTTATAAACTTTTGGTGGACAGACTGAACAATCCAAGAATTAAATGTATGGTTGTCGGTTCAAAAGAGATGGATCATGTCTGGAATATAGTTACGATAGATGGCCGGGATTCTTATCATATAGATGTGAACAGATCTATAAATAATGTTCCCACATTGAGAGGAAAGGCCGTACACAGCGGTTTCCTGCTTTCAGATGAAAAAGCCAGAGAGAATAATTACTGCGGATGGGCCGAGTCATCTCCCTATGATACCGTTCCATCCTGCAGCAGTAAAAAATATGAGTCTGATTATATCTTTAATGATTTGGATTTTCCTGTATACAGAAAAGATGGTGTTTATTATTATCTGAAACAAAACGGATACAAAAAGTATGTACTTTGCTGCGGAGGATTGACAGGGGCCGGAAGAATACTTGCAAAGATTCCCATTTTAACCCGGGATTTTAACGGAAAATATTTTCATATCGCTTCTGGCGTAGTATGGAGGAATGATGTTTTTTATTATGTGAATGAGAATCTGATGCTGGTGGGATATCAATTATTGACTGGTGAGTCCAGGATCTTGGGAAATATTGCCTTTACTTATCAACCCTCGCCGGATGACTATTATGGGGAAGAGGATGATGGAATTGGATTGTATTTTGATGAGTCAGCCGGGGAAATAGCTGCCGTGTCCAGAACGAGAAGAATTATACTGGGAAGGTTCAAAATCAAGGCCATTTAGTTTACTTTAGAGTTAAAAGTCCTCTAATTGCAGCAATACTGCTGGATGATTACGAGCGTGTTGAGCGGTCAGCCGGGATTTTCTGCTGGGTGTTTATGTTTTTTGAATCAGTATATCATGTTCATATGACTGTTTTACAATAAAATTAAACGTAATTGACAATTACAGCTTTTTTATACTATACTATACAAAATCATGCGGAGTGCAGACCATCTTAGGAAAGAGAGATAAGCACGCAGCCGGGGGAGTTCCGGAAGAACGGAACCTTCGGCTGTGTTGTGTTTCTATTAAGATGAGAAGATGACTTTCGTCTTTTCGGGCGGTGAGCCGCAAACTTGTGCCGGTGATTCTCAGAATGTCAGGCTTAGCGGCCGGGTTCTGAAGAAATGGCAGAAAATGAAGGGGGAGGACGTAAAATTGCCGATAAAAGGACAGGAAGAAAACAAAAGAGGAAGGGCGAAAGCCGGCAGCATCCTGTTGGCTTTTATAGGAACACTTTTCATTTTCTGCGCTTCGGTGTATCTTGTGCTTAATATACGTCAGATCTATTATTTTGATATAGATTTCCTGAAAATAGAGGAAGCGGCTGGGCTTGATGGCCGTACAATACGGGAAAACTATGATATACTGATCGATTACAATCTGGCCGTAAAGCGGTCCGGGGAGCTGGAACTCCCGTCCTTTCCGATGTCAGATACCGGAAGGATCCATTTTGCGGAAGTGCGCCGGATTTTTTTCGCGATCCAGTATACCGGCGCGGTCTGCCTTTTCGTGTTCGCGGCCGGATTTGCCCGCAAGGTTCGTCGCAGGGATTTTGAGTGCCTGAAATGGACGGCAGTTTTTTCCGCGGTGATCCCGCTGACGCTCGGCATTGCGGCCGCGGTCAGCTGGCAGAAAGTCTTTGTTCTGTTCCATGAGCTTGTTTTTCAAAATGATTACTGGATCTTTGACCCTGTCACGGATCCCGTGATCAATATACTGCCGGATGAATTTTTCTTTCACTGCGCGGCAGCGATACTGTTGTTTATTTTGATCGGGAGTGCAGCGAGCGGTATGCTTTATCGGGCGCTTACCCGGAGAAGGAGGCGGAAATGAATCTGAAACTGATTCCCCAATATGAGTTACTGCAGCAGGAGTATATCGAGGATATCCATGCCCAGGGATATCTGCTTCGCCACAGAAAGAGCGGAGCGCGGGTGCTTGTGCTGCAAAATGATGACAACAACAAAGTCTTTAATATCGCGTTCCGGACGACACCTCAGGATGATACCGGCGTCGCCCACATCATGGAGCACAGCGTTCTCTGCGGAAGCCGCCTGTTTCCGGTTAAGGATCCGTTTGTCGAGCTGGTAAAAGGCTCTCTGAACACATTTTTAAACGCGATGACTTATCCCGACAAGACCATGTATCCGGCGGCGAGCTGCAATGAGCGCGATTTCTGCAATCTGATGCATGTTTACCTGGACGCGGTCTTTTATCCGAATATCTATCAGAAGGAAGAGATTTTCCGGCAGGAAGGCTGGCACTACGAACTGGAGGATCCGGAAGGCGAGATCATTTACAACGGCGTGGTTTACAATGAGATGAAAGGCGCGTTCTCCACGCCGGAGGATGTGCTTGAGCGGGAGATCATGAATACGCTGTTCCCGGATACCACATACGGGGTAGAGTCCGGCGGAGATCCGGTGCATATTCCGGAACTGACCTACGAGGCGTTTCTTGATTTTCACAGGAAATATTATCATCCGTCGAACAGCTATATCTACCTCTACGGCGACATGGACGCGGAAGAGCGGCTGAACTGGATGGACCGCGAATACCTCAGCAGGTTTGATCAGGACGAGGTGGATTCCCGGATCCGCCTGCAGGAACCGTTCGAGCGGATGCGGGAGTTTGAGCAGGTATATCCCGTGACGGAGAGCGATCCGGTCGAGGATAATACGTATCTGGCGTGGAATGCGGTCATCGGCACAAGCCTGGATGTGGAGCTGTGCAACGCGTTCGCGGTGTTGGAGTACGCGCTCGTATCCGCGCCGGGAGCCCGGCTGAAACAGGCGGTCCTTGACGCGGGCATCGGAAAGGATGTCATGGGTTCGTACGACAGCGGCACGCTGCAGCCGATCTTCAGCCTGATCGTAAAAAATTCCAATAAGGAAGAAAAGGATCATTTCCTGTCGGTCATCCGGACCACGCTGCAGCAGATCATTGAGGAGGGCATCGATGAGAAGGCGCTGCTTGCCGGGATCAATACGATGGAATTCAAATTTCGGGAGGCGGACTATGGCTCGTTTCCGAAGGGCCTGATCTACGGGATCGATGTGTTTGACAGCTGGCTTTACGATGAGAACCGCCCGTTTGATTATCTGAAACAGCTTTCGGTTTATGATACGCTCAAAGAAAAGGTGGGAAGCCGGTATTATGAGGATCTGGTCCGGACCTATCTGCTGGATAATCCGCACGAGACGCTGATCGTGGCAGTGCCCGAGCGGGGACTGACCGACCGGGAGGATGAGCGCGTCAGAGAAAAGCTTGCCGCGTACAAGGCTTCCCTTACGCCTGCGCAGGTGGAGCAGCTTGTGGACCGCACGAAAGCGCTGCGCGTATTTCAGGATACTCCGTCGCCGGAGGAGGATTTAAAGAAAATCCCGATGCTTGCGCGGGAAGATATCGGGAAGGACGTCACGCCTTACGCGAATAAGGAACTGCGGTGGAAGGGAAACACCGTCCTGCTTCACGATGTGTTCACGAACGGGATCTCTTATATGAATCTTATGTTTGAAAGCAGCGACGTCGGAGACGAGGACATTCCCTATCTCGGTATTCTGAAGTCCGTGATCGGAATGGTGGACACGGAGCATTACTCCTACAGCGATCTGAATAATGAGGTCAACGGGAACAGCGGCGGAATCAACGCCGGTCTCTGGAATTTCCCGGTGCTGGAGGAAGAACACGGGCTCCGCACGTTTTTCGGAATCCGGGCGAAAGTTTTGTACGATAAGATTCCGTTTGCCCTGGAAATGGCCCGGGAGATGCTCTTTGGCTCTTCCCTGGAAAGCGACCGGAGGCTGCGTGAGATTCTGGCGAGGCAGAAATCGCGGCTCTCGATGAACTTGAGCTCCGCGGGACATTCCACGGCGGCCATAAGGGGTATGTCCTACTTCTCGGCGGTCAGCGCGTTTAACGACGCGGTCAGCGGAATCCGGTATTATAAATTTGTGGAAGATCTGGAGCAGAACTTTGATCAGAAAAAGGAAGAACTGCGCGGGGCGCTTCGCAGACTCTGCGGACAGCTGTTCTGCCGGGAGAGATTTCTGATCAGCGTGACGATGGACGAAGCGGGACTTGAGCAGGCGCGGACCTGCATTGAGGAATTTATCGAATCGCTGCCGTCCGAAGCGGCCGGCGCGAAGGAAAAATGCCGCGGAAATGAAGCGGCAGAAACGCGGGACAAAGAACCTGCCGCGGAAGCCCAGGCTTTGAGTTCCGGAACGGAAGGAAGCGGACGCGGGAAAGCGGAAACAGCAGGCGGCGCAGACGGAACAAAAGCGGTCAACGAGGCGTTTACGACCGCGGGGCAGGTGCAGTACGTGGCCCGCACCGGAAATTTCCGCGCGGCGGGTTATCCCTACACAGGAGCGCTGCGGATTCTCAAAGTGATCATGAGCTACGATTATCTCTGGATCAACATCCGCGTGAAGGGCGGGGCCTACGGCTGCATGAGCTCGTTCGGCAGGACCGGGGATTCCTACTTTGTCTCGTACCGGGATCCGCATCTGGAGCAGACCAACCGGGTGTATCAGGGGATACCGGAATATCTGGAGCAGTTTGACGTCTCGGACCGTGACATGACAAAGTACGTGATCGGAACGATCAGCGATCTTGATACGCCGCTGACACCGCAGACGCAGGGAAGCCGTTCGCTGAACGCCTGGGTGAGCGGCGTCACAGAAGAGATGCTTCAGCAGGAGAGGGACGAGATCCTGGCCGCCGACCGGGACGCCATAAGAGCGCTGGCGCCGCTGGTTCGCTCGGTGCTGGAGCAGGAGTATATCTGCGTGATCGGGAACGAGGCGAAGATCCAGAAGCAAAAAGGGCTTTTCCGGAAAATCGCGCCGCTCGCCAATTAGCGTGCCGCCGGCAGGATCGGATACGCGTCTGACGGATCAGAAGGCGGAGGCGGCAGCCTCGGAAACGTGTCAGGCTCGGATTTGCATCTGGCGGATCAGAAGGCGGAGGCGGTAATCCTGGAAACGCAGAAGGTTTCGGAGATGAAAGAAGACGATACGGAAGGTGACGGAAAAACCACATGGAAAACAAGATGGAGAACAATGCGGAAAACAGCAGATTTAAATCGGGATTTGTGACTCTGATCGGCAGGCCCAACGTGGGGAAATCGACGCTGATGAATCATCTGATCGGACAGAAGATCGCGATCACGTCGAACAAGCCGCAGACGACCCGCAGCCGGATTCAGACGGTCTATACCTCAAAGGAAGGGCAGATCGTATTCCTCGACACGCCGGGGATCCACAAGGCGAAGAACAAGCTTGGAGAATACATGGTAAGCGTGGCGGAGCGGACGCTCAAAGAGGTGGACGCGGTACTCTGGCTGGTGGAGCCGTCCTCCTTTATCGGGAAGGGGGAACGGCACATCGCGGAGCAGCTCTCCCGGGCCGGAGTCCCGGTGATCCTTGTGATGAATAAAAAGGATACGGTGGATAAGGCCGCCCTGAAGGGATTTCTGGAAGCCTACAGGCCCCTGCTGGATTTCGCGGATATGATTCCGGTATCCGCTCTGCGCGGGCAGAACCTGGACGCCGTGATCCGGGCGATCTTCCGGTATCTGCCGTACGGTCCCAGATATTATGACGACGACACGGTGACCGACCAGCCGCAGAGGCAGATCGCCGCGGAACTGATCCGCGAAAAGGCGCTGCGCTGCCTGGAGGAGGAGATTCCCCACGGGATCGCGGTGGCGATCGATCAGATGAAGGAGCGGGAGGACGGTTCGATAATGGACATCGACGCGACGATCATCTGTGAAAAGGACTCCCACAAAGGGATCATCATCGGAAAAGGCGGGACGATGCTGCGGCGCATCGGAAGCCAGGCCCGCCGCGAGATCGAGAAAATGCTGGAGATGCAGGTGAATCTGCAGCTCTGGGTGAAGGTGAAAAAGGACTGGCGCGACAGTGATTTCATGCTGAAGAATTTCGGATACGACAAAAAGGAACTGTGAGACGGACGCTGCGCCGCCGGATAACGGATCCGGCGGCGCGCGGACTGCGGCGGAGGAGAAGATATGTCGCAGGAACTGAAAATGACCGGGATGGTTTTATCCGCGGCGCCGGCCGCGGAATATGACAGGCGGGTGGTGCTCCTTACCCGGGAACGCGGGAAACTCTCGTTCTTTGCCCGGGGTGCCAGGAGGCCGACCAGCCGTTTTCTCGCGGCGACGACGCCGTTTGCGTTCGGAGTGTTTACCCTCAGCGAAGGAAGGTCCTCCTATACGCTGCGGGATGTGGAGATAACAAATTATTTTCAGGAACTGAAGGAAGATTTTTTGGGAACCTGTTACGGAATCTATTTTATGGAGGTGGCGGATTACTACGCGAAGGAAAATCTGGACGCCTCCGAACTGCTGAAACTGCTTTATGTATCCCTGCGCGCCCTCTCAAATCCGCATCTGGAAAAGGAGCTGGTGCGCAGTGTTTTTGAGATGAGAGCGATGCTGCTCGACGGGGAATATCCTTATGAGACGGCGGAGGATCCGTCCCTGCAGGAATCGACGCGGTACGCGCTTGCGTATGTGATGCAGGTTCCGCTCCGGAAACTGTATACGTTTGCGCTCAGCCCCGAGATCCTTGCGGAATTTCAGGGGGTGCAGGAGAGGATCATGAAAAAAAATACCGGACGGGAATTTAAATCGCTGGAAATCATAAAGCAGCTGACCGGACCCGGAGCATAAAACCGATTATAGATTTCAATTATAGATTTCGTAAAGAAACAGTTGAAAACAGCGTTTTTTCTATGTATAATAATCGGTACGGCAGAGACGAAAGCCGGAAGCCGGACGCGCCGGGGAAGCGGCCGTGCCCCGGCCGGAGGATTGTTTTGGAGGAAAAATGTTGCATACGATGTTGCATATGAAGTCGCACATGAAAAAAGTATGGAAAACCGCGGCGCTTGCGTCGGCAGCGATGGCGCTTGCGGGCTGTCAGCTCATAGAGGAGGAGGCGTGGACGCCCAGGGAGGATGCCGCGATTTCCATTGACAGGAAGGGAAAGATCACGGAGTATCTCTCGGAGGCGCTGGATCAGCCTTACTACAGTTTCGATGAACTGAAATCCATGCTGGATGAGGAAGTGTCGGAGTATAATGCCCGGCATGGAGAAGGAAGCGTCGCCGTGGAGCTGGCCGAGGAGGAAGAAGGCCGGGTGAACCTGACCATCTCGTACGCGTCGGGGGAGGATTATGCTTCGTTCAATAATATTGAGTTTTACTATGGTTCCATGATCAACGCGCAGCTTGAGGGATATCTGTTTGACGGTTCTTTCAAGGAGATCCGGGACGGGGTTGTGGTCGACGAGGAAGTGGACGGCAGCGAGGTGTTTCAGGACATGTCGGATACGGTGGTCATCGTGCGCGCGCCTCTGGAGGTGAAGGTTCCGGGCAAAGTTTCTTTTACGAGCAGCAATGCCGGCGTGATCCGGTCTGATGCGGTTGTCGCGTCCGGAGCGGAAGAGGATGGGGCCGTTTCCGTGGTTTCCGGAGACGGTCAGGAGGATCCGAACCGCGTATATATTATATTTGAAGAAGATTAGGAGGAGATCATTTAGTATGGAAAAGACAATGGACAAGATCGTGGCTCTCGCAAAGGGCAGAGGATTTGTGTATCCCGGCTCCGAGATCTACGGCGGGCTTGCGAACACCTGGGATTACGGCAATCTCGGCGTTGAACTGAAGAACAATGTGAAGAAGGCCTGGTGGCAGAAATTCGTCACGGAAAATCCGTACAACGTCGGCGTCGACTGCGCGATCCTGATGAACCCGCAGACCTGGGTGGCCTCCGGACATCTCGGCGGCTTCGCGGATCCGCTGATGGACTGCAAGGAGTGCCATGAGCGTTTCCGCGCGGACAAGCTGATCGAGGATTACTGCGCGGAGCAGGGGATCGAACTTCCGAAGCCGATCGACGCGTTTTCCCAGGAGGAGATGAAGAACTTTGTCGAGGAGCATAACGTTCCGTGTCCGACCTGCGGCAAACATAATTTTACGGATATCCGCCAGTTCAACCTGATGTTCAAGACGTTCCAGGGCGTGACCGAGGACGCGAAGAATACCGTGTATTTGAGACCGGAGACGGCGCAGGGTATTTTTGTCAACTTCAAGAATGTGCAGAGAACCTCAAGGAAGAAGCTTCCGTTCGGCATCGCGCAGATCGGAAAATCATTCCGCAACGAGATCACGCCGGGCAACTTTACGTTCCGCACGCGTGAGTTCGAGCAGATGGAACTGGAGTTTTTCTGCGTGCCGGGCACGGATCTTGAGTGGTTCCGGTACTGGAGAGGGTTCTGTCTTGACTGGCTGAAGTCGCTTGGCATGAAGGATGAAGAGGTGCGCATGCGCGACCATTCGCCGGAGGAGCTCTGCTTCTACAGCAAGGGCACGACGGACATCGAATTCCTGTTCCCGTTCGGCTGGGGCGAGCTCTGGGGCATCGCGGACCGCACCGACTACGATCTGACGCAGCATCAGACGGTATCCGGCCAGGATATGACCTATTTTGACGACGAGAAGAAAGAAAAATATATCCCGTATGTGATCGAGCCGTCGCTCGGCGCGGACCGCGTCGTGCTCGCGTTCCTCTGCAGCGCTTACGACGAGGAAGAGCTGGAGGGCGGGGACATGCGCACCGTACTTCATTTCCATCCGGCGCTCGCTCCGGTGAAGGTCGGCGTGCTTCCGCTGTCCAAGAAGCTGAATGAGGGCGCGGAGAAGGTCTATACGATGCTTTCCAAATATTATAACTGCGAGTTTGACGACAGAGGAAACATCGGCAAGCGCTACAGAAGACAGGATGAGATCGGAACCCCGTTTTGCGTGACGTACGACTTCGATTCCGAGACGGACGGGGCCGTGACCGTGCGCGACCGTGATACGATGGCGCAGGAGCGTGTGAAGATTGAAGACCTGAAAGCGTATCTGGAGGAGAAGTTTCAGTTTTAATAAATAATAACAGGCGCAAAACGCCCGGTGTTTTTATGCGGTTTGCGCCTTGAAGCGTCTGAAGATTTTTGCTATAATCTGGAAAGGTTGTTTACAATTACTATAAGAGATCAGGAGGAACTTCATTATGAAAGGTAATATTGTAGTAGGACAGTCCGGCGGACCGACCGCCGTCATCAATTCCAGCCTCGCGGGTGTGTTCAGCGCGGCGAAGGCTCTCGGTGTGAAGAAGATTTACGGTATGCACCACGGCATTCAGGGCTTCCTGAATGAGGATCTGGTGGATATGAGCGAGTACGTGAAGGACGACAAGGATGTGGAGCTTCTCAAGAGAACTCCGTCCGCGTTCCTTGGCTCCTGCCGTTACAAAATGCCGAAGATTGAGGGCAGCGAGGCTGTTTACGACAAGGTTTTCGAGATCATGGAGAAATATGACATCGAGTGCCTGTTCTATATCGGCGGCAATGACTCCATGGATACGATCAAGATGCTGTCAGATTACGCGGCTCTGAAAGGC
>CANRGB010000076.1 GCA_947630005.1 uncultured Lachnospiraceae bacterium | reverse complement strand
GCCGTTCCGAGAGCCGCCGCGCGCAGAAAATCTCTGCGGCTGAATTCATTGTTCATAACTGCATACCTCCTTTATTTTATTCCGCTTCAGTATACCGTACTTTAACATTCTCAGTCAACTTTTCATTTCTACATCTACTACAGAATACCTCGTCCCCGCATTATTTCCTTCGCGGCTTAGTTCTCACAGACCTGTTCCGCCTGCAGGACAATCTTTCGCATCATCTCATCGGCTCCCGCGGTCTCCCCGAGATACCCATGCTGACTGGAGAACAGAATCACTTCAGTCGAGATCTCCCCGCGGCAGCGCTTCTGAAGATGAAAACGGATCCGTTCCGTAATCTCATGAACCGCCGGCTCCAGCATCCCAGCCTGTTCCAGGATATCCACGGCCTCCTCCGTCGTGTTCGCGTCAAGCAGTCTGCGCACGGTTTCCGGGGAAGTGCCGGCCCGCATCGCCTGCGCGGCCATCATCTCGGTCCGGCAGTCCGCATGAGCGGAATGGGTATTCATGATGCCGCCGGATACCTTGATGAATTTCCCGATGTGCGCGACAAAAAGAATGCCCTTCGCGCCGAGTTCCGCCGCCATATCCACCGTCTCGCCGACATAATTGCTGCATTTCATCGAATGTTCCGCGTCCAGAGACTGCGAGAGCTCTTTTCTCCGTATGAAATCCGCCCCGTAGTTGCCCGGCGTGATCAGCAGATACTTCTCCCCGTTCGCAAGCTTCTGCTTCATCTCCACGCGGATGCTCGCGATCAGCGCCTCCTCGCTCATCGGGACGACGATTCCGCTGGTCCCGAGAATCGAGATGCCTCCCAGGATCCCGATATGCGGATTAAACGTCTTCTTTGCCGTCTCCTCTCCTTCCGGAACGGAGACCGTGATCCGAAGTCCGCTCTGATACCCGTATTCCTCACAGACGGACAGGACTTCCCTCGTGATCATCTCCCGAGGGACACGGTTGATCGCCGCCGCGCCGACCGGCTGCTCCAGTCCCGGCTTCGTGACGCGCCCGACACCGGCGCCGCCGTCGATGACGACGCGTGGATGGGACTGCGGACCGGAGGACGGCGCGGAACGTTCTTTTGGCGCACATTCGGCAGGCAGACTATTCTGCTCCGTGGACACTTCTGCCCCGCGGGCGGCCTCCGCCTCCCGGCCGTATTCTGTAATATACTCAGCCTCGGCACAGATCAGGATTCCGTCCGTCGCGTCCGGATCATCGCCGCCATATTTGCGCACGGCGCCAAACGCACGCACGGCCTTTCGTCCCGCCGCAGATTCCGCTTTTTGTCCGGACGCGCCTCCGCTGTCCGTTTTCTCCGGGGCCGCTTCTCCCCGGTATTCCATATTCTGCTCTTCATATTCAATTTTCTGCTCCTCGACCGGAAGATGCAGCAGGATTCCTTTCGGGGTCGCAAGCTCCACTCTCCTGCAGATCCGGCCGGTCAGCAGCATCACGGCGGCAGCCTTCGCGGCGGCGGCGGCGCAGCTTCCGGTCGTATAGCCGCAGCGCAGCTTTTTGTTTTTTTTCATGACAAACTGGTCTTCGATCCCGGTCAGAGCAGGCAGCGGAAGCGGACGGATTTCCATCAGCAGGCAGGTTTCGCCGCTGTTCTCCGCCTCGGATTTTCGCGCGGAAGCGCCGTCCGATTCCGCAGATATGCCGACATCTCCTGCACCGTTTCTTACGGGATCACCGTCCGGCGACGATCCTCCCGCGTCTTTTATGTCCCCGCCCCGGGCAGACCATCCGCAGACATAGCCTTCCCCGTTTTTTGCCTGCCAGTCAAAATAATCCTTGTGGGGCCGGGAGAAGCGGTCAAGAACCGCCATGATCGTCCCGCCGTGCACGACGAACGCCGCGCAGCCGCAGCCGTCCTCCTCCGCCTTTCTGCACCCCGCAAGAAACGCGGCGCAGCAGCGGTCCTCAAACGCTTCCCGGCTCTCGCCTCCCGGAAACGGCAGCGTTCCTCCGCTGTCAACCCACTCCTGGTAGCGCGGGTCGCCGTCAAGCTCCCGATAATTTTTATACTCAAATTCTCCGAAATCGCACTCCCGAAGGTCCGGCAGAATCACCGGCGCACGATCCGGGAACAGCAGCTTCGCCGTCTGCACACACCGCCGCAGAGGACTGACAAACACGCAGTCCGGCCGCGGATAACGGTCTCTGTTCTCCTTTAATTCCAAAACCGCGTCCATCGTCAGCTCCTCGTCCGTCGAGCCGACGTAGCGGTGTTCCAAATTTCCGGCCGTGCTTCCGTGCCGGATCAGACATACGCGCATCCGCATCCCTCCACTTTTCTTCTGCAGCCTCCAGGCCGGATTTTCCTGTCAGATTCTTTGCGGAAGCAGTCCGGTTTTGTCCCGATTCACGCACTGCCGTTCTGTGAGCGGACGAATCATCCGCGGAGACAGTCCATCCTCTATCCCCTGCTTCCGTCCAGCAGATAGAGCAGCGCGTTGCAGATACAGGCCGCCACGTTGCTTCCTCCCTTGCGTCCCCGCGCCACAATGTACGGAACATCCGTCTGCATGATCAGTTCTTTCGACTGGACGACATTCACAAATCCGACCGGCACGCCGATAATCAGTTCCGGGCGGATTTTTCCATCCTGAATCAGCTCATAGAGACGCACGAGCGCCGTCGGGGCGTTGCCGACCGCATAGATCAGCGGCCGTCCCAGCCGCGCAGCCTTGTCCACGCAGACGGAAGCTCTCGTCACACCAAGCCGTTTCGCCTCCTGTGCCACATCCTCGTCCGCGATAAAGCAGCGCGCCTCTCCGCCCGCCTTTTTCAGGCTTGCCTTGTTGATCCCGGAGTACGCCATGTTTGTATCCGTAATGATCCATGCCCCGTTTCGCAGCGCTTCCAGCGCGCGCCCGACCGCCCCGTCGGAAAAACAAAGACTGTCTATGTACTCAAAATCCGCGGAGGTATGGATCACGCGCTTGATGATCATGGCGCGCTCGTCGTCCGGAATCCGGCCGCCCGCCTCCCGCGTGATGATCTCAAAACTGCGCTTCTCAATTTCCATCGGTCCAAGGCGCTCGATATCCGCAAGACTGATCTTCCTGCTGTCTTTCTCTTCTTCTTTTCTTCCGCTCTGCTCTGTCATGTCTGCCTCCTGCCCCGCGTCCGCCGCGGTCTCAGAATAAATATAATCAAAAGGTTCTTCCGGCCTCCGCGGGGCCGCATTTCCCAATCGCGCGGGCCGCGTCACGTGCCCTCGTTCAGAATCCGGTAAATCTTCTCCATGTCAAGATGCGCCCGCAGGCCCTCTGCCAGCAGATCATACTGCTTCTCCTTGAACACGGCAAAATCAACCGCCGTCCCCATCTCCTCCGTGATGCCCTTCGCCTTCGCGAGCGCGCGCACCACGCCGGAAGCAATCTCTTCCCGGTCAAATACGCCGTGCACGTACGTCCCGTACACATTTCCCTGCCATGCGCCTTCCTGCCTGGAAACTTTGCTGATCCCGTCCTCGATCGCGGTCAGCGGGCGCAGTTCTTTCCCGGCCGCGGAACGTCCCATATGGATCTCATATCCGGACAGGCGCAGTCCGGACAATTCCCGCAGAACGCCGCCCGGCGCGAGGAACGTCCCCTCGACGCGCGTGCGCGCTTTCTCCCGCTCAAACACCGTATCCATGTCGAGAAGTCCCATTCCGCGGACGGTTCCTCCTTCTTCTACCCCTTCCGCGTCGGTGATCGAATTTCCAAGCATCTGGTATCCCCCGCAGACGCCGAACAGCACGGTTCCTTTCTGGACCGCCTTGAGAACGGCCGCCTCGAGACCGCACTGGCGCATCCAGAGCAGATCGCGCATCGTGTTTTTCGTTCCCGGAAGAAGAATCATATCCGGATTTCCAAGCTGACGCACCGAGGAAACGTACCGCACGGATACTCCTTCAATACTCTCAAATACATTGAAATCCGTAAAGTTGGAGATTCTGGGGAAACGGATGACGGCCAGGTCGATCAGGTCCACTTTCCGGTTCCCGTCAAGCCGCTCGCTGAGACTGTCCTCATCCTCCAGGCTGACCTCCAGATACGGCGTGACGCCGACCACCGGAATCCCGGTCATCTCCTCAAGCATCGCCACGCCCGGATCGAGGATCGTTTTATCCCCGCGGAACTTGTTGATGATCAGACCTTTTACCAGCTTCTGCTCCGCGGGCTCAAGCAGCTTCACCGTGCCGACGAGCTGCGCGAACACGCCGCCCCGGTCGATATCGCCGACCAGAAGGACCGGAGCCTTCGCAAGCTTTGCCATCCCCATGTTCACGATATCGTCCTGCTTCAGATTGATCTCCGCCGGACTGCCCGCGCCCTCGATCACAATAATGTCATAGTTCTCCTCCAGATAACGGTACGCTCTCATGATATCCGGGATCAGGCTTTTTTTCATCGCGAAGTACTCCCGCGCGCTCATCGTCCCGACTACTTCCCCGTTTACGATCACCTGGGATCCGACATCGTTCGTCGGCTTGAGCAGAATCGGGTTCATCGCCGCCACCGGCTCCGTGCCGGCCGCCTCCGCCTGCATAACCTGCGCTCTTCCCATCTCAAGTCCTTCCTTTGTGATGAAAGAATTAAGCGCCATATTCTGGGACTTAAACGGGGCGGTTCTGTAACCGTCCTGATGAAAAATGCGGCACAGCCCCGCGGCCACAACGCTCTTTCCGACGTTTGACATTGTTCCCTGTATCATAATCGCTTTTGCCATATCTGTCGTCCCTTTCCCGCTGCGAAGCCCTCCTTTTGGGTCCCGCATTCCCTGTATTTATACGAACAAATTCCTCTCCGCGGACAGAGTCTTCCGTATCCGGCGCGCGTCCCCGCTTACGGATGCGCTGTTTTCCCCGCCCGCAGGACTTCCATCAGCGCGGCGTTCTCCTCTCTGCTGCGCACGCAGATCCGGTAAAACCGCTGTGCGGTCCGCATTTCTTCCCCGGGCAGGCCCTTCGCGCCCTCCGGTTCCAGTCCCGGAAAATTGCTGCAGTCCCGTATCAGAAAGCCCTGTTCCGCGCAGTAATCTCCGAGCTCCGGCGCTCCGGCAAACAGCAGGAAATTCGCCCCGGACGAAAACACCTGATAGCCGGACCGCTCCATCTGCGCTTTCATCTCCAGACGGTTTTCCGCAATAAGCCGCGCGGTCTCTTTTGCGAATCCGGTCTCCGCCGCCGCTGCCTGCGCCGCCGCCGCCGCGGGAAGCGAGACGTTCCACGGCTGCATGACCTCCCGCATCGCGGCAAGCAGAGCCTCGTCCGCGCAGATTCCGTAGCCGAAGCGGAGCCCGGGCATCGCGTACATCTTGGTAAATGATTTCAGTACGAACAGGTTTTCATACGTCCCGGTATCAGGGACGCCGCTGAAGGTTCCCTCCCGGTCCGGTCCGTACAGGAAATCAAAAAAGCTTTCGTCCAGCACCAGCAGCACACGCTTTTGGACGCATACGTCCAGTATTCTGCGCAGCGTTTTCTCCCCGATCGTCTGACCCGTCGGATTATTCGGATTTCCGAGCACGACAACATCCGTCTCATCACTGACGGCGTCCATGAACGCTTCCCCCAGCGCAAAACCCTGTTCCCGTCTCAGATAAAAATAATCGATCCCGCATCCGGCCGAAGTCAGCGCCTGCTCATACTCAAAAAAAGACGGAACCGCAAGAAGCGCGCGCCGCGGTTTTCTGGCCGCCGCCAGCGCAAACATCAGCTCCGCCGCGCCGTTTCCGCAGATGATCCGGCCATCCGCGGTTCCTTCTCTTGCCGCGAGCGCCAGGCGGAGCGCGCGGTACTGCGGATCAGGATAATGCACAGAATCCGCCACGGCGCGCACAGCCGCCTCCGCCACAAAGGCAGGCATGCCTCTGAAATTGATATTCGCGGAAAAATCCCGGATTCCGTTGTACGAATAGATATCTCCTCCGTGTTTATGAAACATTGGTGTTTCCTCTCTGCCGCCGCATGTCTTCCTCCTCACATAAGCACCGCAAGTATAAGGCCCTTGACCGCCGCAAGCACGGCAAGCGCCAGAACCGACGCCGTCAGCATCAGCCGGTTCACGCGCGCGATGTCCCCGATCTCGACCGGCCGCATATCGTCGCCGATCACCGGTTTTCTGTGCAGCTCTCCAAAATAGTACGCGTCCCCCGCCAGCTGAACGTGAAGCGCCCCCGCCGCGGCCGACTCCGTCTGCGCCGAATTGGGGCTCGCGTGGCAAAGCCGGTCCCTTCGGAAAATCTCCCAGGCTTTCTTTCCGTCCAGGCCGGAAAGCGGAGCCGCCAGGATCAGAAACAGCGCCGCGAGGCGGGAAGGGATGAAATTCGCCGCGTCGTCAAGCCTGGCGGCAAATCGCCCGAAATACAGATACGTATCGTTTTTGTAGCCGATCATTGAATCCATGGTGTTGATGCTCTTGTAGGCAAATCCGAGCGCGCCCCCGCCGATCATCAGATACAGCATCGGCGCAAACACGCCGTCCGAAAAGTTCTCGGCCACCGTCTCGACGGCCGCCTTCACAACGCCGGTCACGGTCAGCGCCTGCGTGTCGCGGCCGACGATCCGCGCGACCGCTTTTCTGCCGGCTTCCAGTCCTTCCGTCTGAAGCGCTTTCGCGACATTTGTGCTTTCCTTTCTCAGCGTTTTCACCGCGAGGACAAAAAAGCACAGAACCGCTTCCACCGCCGCTCCGAACCAGAAATACACGCGGTAGGAGACGATAATCAGAAGCAGGGGAATCCCCGCCGAGATCAGAATCACCAGCACGGCAAGCAGCGCGCCGCCCCAGAATTCCCCGTGTTCTCCCTTCGGGAACAGCGCTCTTATTTTCTTCTCCAGCTTCGCGATCAGATTCCCGATCAGACAGATCGGATGCAGCCTTGTCACCGGGTCTCCGAAGATCAGATCGGCCGCGAACCCGATCAGAACCGCAAGCAGAGAACCCGCATAATACTTTACCATACCACAATTCCCCTGTTTTTCTTATGTCTTAGCTTCTGCCTTCGCGGTTCCTTTTCGGAACCGCTCATCTCGGCGTTCCTGAAGCTCTTCTCCGCCCGGAAACCAGCTTTTTCAGAAACAGGTTTTTATCCGGAAATTCCTTTGGATACTCCCAGCGCTTTCTCCACCCTGATCCTCGTCTCTTTCACGAGCCTGTGGTTTTTCCCGGATGCGTTAATCCCGATCACCACATCGCCGTCCTTAACAACAGACGGGAACTGGAAATCACACATTGTTTTATCACTGCAGTTATTGGCAGGAATTCCTTTTTCTCTGCACATCACATAAATATCACGGTTAAGCATCCCGTCATCCGTGGCCGCAAGCACAAAATCCTTCCCGTCCAGATCCTCCGGCCGGAATTTCCGCTCGCACACCGTAATCGGATAGACGCGCGCCAGCTCCCGGATCGCGGGATCCACCGACGGGGCGGCAACCGTCATATGCCCCGCGAACCCGCAGAGCGTCCGGATACGCCGCCTCGCGACCGCTCCGGCGCCGGCGATCAGGATTTCTTTTTGCGACAGATCCACAAACAATGGAAAAAACATAACGCCTCCTGCCGACAGCCGTTCCGATTTGTCACGGAACGACAGCCGCTTATTTGATTCTTATCCCGATTCCGCACACCACGCGGACGACCTCGTCCGCATGCGCGGCCAGGCTGGTGCAGACCCGCCCTGTCAGCTCGCGCCAGAGCCTGTCCGCCTTTTCCACCGGCACGATCCCATAGCCAAGCTCATTTGAGACAATCACAAGCTCCGGATTTTCCCGCAGCAGCGCGCAGGCGAACTTGGAGGCCCGGCGCTCCAGATCCGGCAGATTTTCCGCCGGTTCCCCGGCCGCCATCCGCCGGATATATTCGTGAAAATGATGGACTCCCCTGCAGTCCTTCAGTTCTTCCCGGCTGCAGCTCCTCCCGTCGGCCCATCCGTCCGTTATGTGATACGTCTCTTTCGCGTAAGCCAGTTTTCCCTGACACGCGCCTCCGATAATCAGCTTCATGGTCTCCTCCTGCTTTTGGATCAGCAATCCGGGATATGCCTGCGCTTTTTCGCGCGGGATCCCGGTCCGCGTCAGCAAATATCCTCGTCCCCGAATTTTTGCGCCTCTTCCGTATATACGCGGATCCCCTGCTTTTTCAGCAGCGACGCCGTCACGCCGTCGCCTGCCGTCTTTGTCCCGGAAAAGGTTCCGTCGTAAATAACTTTGCTGCCGCAGGAAGGGCTTCGCGCTTTTAAAACCGCGCATCTGCATCCGAACAGCTCTGCCAGACGCAGCGCCTCCCGCGCCCCTCTCGTAAAATTCTCCGTGACGTCCGTTCCGTCCTCCGCAAAGACGCTCCCATCCCGTATCTCCGACGGAATCCGGGGAGTCGGCAGTCCGCCGAGCTGTTCCGGACAGACCGGAATCAGACGGAACCGGTCTTTCAGAGCAATTACCTGTTCGTTTCTGTTGTGCCCGCCGTCGTATCTGCAGCATACTCCCAGCAGGCAGGCGCTGACCAGCACCGCAGGTCTGACCTTATCTTCCATAACCTCAGTCAGCCTTCCTTTCCCATCATCCAACAGCCATGACGCCGCCCGTAATCTGCCTTTTTGCATTCCGGACTTTCGGATCCCATCCGGCCGGCTTCGCCTGGCATTTCCCTAAATCCCGCTCTCTATAGGGAACAACAAAACGATTTTCGTTTTGCTCGTTCCCTGCGCCGAATTTGCGCCGCTTGGGCGGCATTTTTCCGTTTCAAATTCGTGCGCATCTCCACTCCGTTCCTATCCAACAATCTGCAGGATCCTGTCCGTCAGCACCAGCGCAAACGGCGCCGCCAGTTCGCACACCGAAAGGAAGCACCCTGCCAGATCCCCGTTGATCCCGCCGAAATTCTTCTCCGCCATCCGGTAATACCAGAGAAAGGTCAGCAGCGCTCCCAAAAGCAGCGCTGCCCCGTAAACCGGATGCAGAAAAAGTACCAGAACGGCACACAGGATCACGTAAGAAACCTCCGTGATCTGTATGATCCTTGTCTGCGCGTTCTTCGCGAATCCCGCCACGGTTCCGTTTGCCGAAGCTTTCGGGAAAGTCACGACGGAAAATCCGCTCAGCGACCGTGACAGGACAAAAACAAACGCGTAAACGCTGATCAGCTCTCCCCGCACCATATCGAGGACACCATACAGCAGGAAGAAATACGCGGCACAGACAATGACCGCGAACGCTCCCGCATGAGAATCTTTCAGGATCTCCAGCCGTTTTTCGCGCGTCCGCCAGGAGCTGAGCGCGTCCGCCGTGTCGAGAAGGCCGTCCAGGTGGATCCCCCCGCTGACCGCAAGCGGGATCAGCATCAGGCCGACGGTCCAAAGTGGTTCATTCACGTTCAGATAAGCCGCCAGAGCGTTCCATCCAAGCGACAGCGCGCCGATCACAATGCCGATCCACGGGAAGAAGCACATCACATACTTCGTGTTCTCCTCTGACCAGTCACACTGAGCAGCCGGCAGCCGTGAATACATGGAAAAAGCAATATTCAGACTGTTCCACAGACGTTTCATCATCTACCTCCACACCGCCCTGCCGCGGTTTCGTCCCGATTCTCCGCATTTTGGCTTTCGCGCTCTTTGGAATACCGGAAATCCCCTTTTTTCCCTGTCCGGATTTTCACTTTACTTTCACCGGAATCCCGTACACAACCTCCGTCACCGCGTCCGCCCGCTGTGCGAGCGCGCAGTTTACCGCGCCGAGGCAGGCGATATAGCGCATGGTCTCCTCATCGTACGCGAGTCCGTCGGAAAAGACCTCATTTGTCACAACAAAAAGATGCTTTGCGCGGGCACGCAGCCTGTCGACCCCCCGCAGAATGGCTTCCGCCGTCCGCTCATGGGCCCCGTCCGGCTCATACATTTCGTTGGCGGTCAGATTTGACATGCATTCGAGCAGTACGATTCCTCCGGGAGGAATATCCGCGTTCTCAAGTCCCGTATAGCACTCGACCGTGCGAAACCGCTTTTGCGCGCGCAGCTTTCTGTGCCGCTCCACGCGCTGTCTGCCTTCCTCTCCGTAAGGGATCATCGTGGCAATGTAGATCCGCTCGCCTTCGCCCGCGGACAGCACCAGATTCTCCGCGTATTCCGATTTCCCGCTGCCGCTGCCTCCTGTAATCACATGAAACATAGAGTGCCTCCTGACTCAGAATCCTCCCGCAGGTTCCGTGCGCTCTGATTTATTCCGGTCATTCCGGACGAGTGCCGCCGGTATACGGCATCTCCCCGCCGGAGTGCAGATCACTGCCCGCCAAAAAACCTGCGCATCACCTCGAGCACACCGGCCAGTTCTTCTCTCGTATGAGCGGCCGACAGGAACATTGCCTCAAACTGCGCCGGCGCAAGATAGATACCGTGCTCCAGCATGTAAGTAAAGTATTTCGCATACATCGCGGTATCCGAAGTCTTTGCCGTCTCATAATTGCAGACCGGCGTCCCCGTGAAGAAGATGCAGCCGAGCGATCCGCAGGAGGTTCCCTGCGCCGCCATGCCGGATCCATCGACCAGTTTCTTCACCTCGCCGTAGAACCAGTTCCCCTTCTCGTTCAGCTCCGTATAGATCTCAGGATGCTCCTTCAGAATTGTGAGCTGCGCCAGGCCCGCGGCCATCGCAACCGGGTTGCCGCTCAGGGTCCCCGCCTGGTAGACCGGACCCACCGGGGCCACTTTCTGCATGATCTCCCGTTTCCCGCCGTACGCGCCGACCGGCATCCCCGCGCCGATGATCTTCCCGTACGTCACAAGATCAGCATCCACGCCGAAATATCCCTGCGCGCCGGCAAAGCCAAGGCGAAATCCCGTGATCACCTCGTCGAAGATCAGAACCGCGCCGTACTTTGTGCAGAGACCGCGCAGCGCTTCCAGAAATCCCGGTGCCGGAGGCACCACGCCCATGTTTGCCCCGACCGGCTCCACGATCACCGCCGCGATCTCATCCGGGAAGGTCTCAAACAGCCGCTCCACAGAAGAAACGTCATTATAGACCGCGGAGAGCGTATCCGCCGTGCATCCGCGCGGAACACCCGCGCTGTCCGGAATGCCCGCGGTCATGACTCCGGATCCCGCCTGCACGAGCAGCGCGTCCGAATGTCCGTGGTAACAGCCCATGAATTTCACAATCTTGTCGCGCCCGGTAAATCCCCGCGCGGCGCGGATCGCGCTCATGACTGCCTCGGTCCCGGAGTTCACCATGCGCACCATATCGATATTCGGAATCGAGCCGCAGATCAGCTCGGCCATCTCGACCTCCCGTTTTGTGGCCGCCCCGAAGCTCAGTCCGTCCCCGCAGGCACGGATCACCGCCTCACGGACTTCCGGGTGATTATGACCGAGAACCATCGGCCCCCAGGAACCCACAAAGTCAAGATAAACGTTTCCGTCCTCATCCGTCATATGCGCGCCGTCGGCAGAGCGGATCATGCGGGGAGTTCCCCCGACCGAGCCGAATGCCCGCACCGGACTGTTCACGCCGCCCGGAATCACGCGGCAGGCGCGCTCAAACAAAGCTTCTGATTTTGTCATAGTATCTTCTCCTCTATAAACGTAAGTTTATATCTGACTCAGACTGTCGGATGCCAGTGCTGTCATCCACTCACTTCGTTCGCGGGACAGTACTAGGCTCCTCTTACTGCTTACCCGCTGACATCTCCTGCCCCTCCAGATGGGCAAAAATCAAAACCTTCAGAAAAATTTATACGCCGTACATCAGCCGATTTTTCCTTCCTTCATATAACGCGCCAGCTCCTGTGCATAATAGGTCAGATAGATGTCGCAGCCCGCGCGGTATGCCGATGCCGCCGTCTCGCAGACAATCTTCTCCTCATCAATATAGCCAAGCGACGCTCCCGCCTTGATCATCGCGTACTCGCCGCTCACACTGTAGGCCGCCACCGGAACCTTTACCGCTTCTTTTACTTTTGTGACCATATCGAGGTAGGACATCGCCGGTTTTACCATCACGATATCGGCGCCTTCCTGCACGTCGAGCAGCGCTTCCTTGATTCCCTCGCGGCTGTTATGGTAATCCATCTGATAGGTCTTGCGGTCCCCAAACGAAGGCGCCGACCCCGCGGCGTCGCGGAACGGGCCGTAGAACGCAGACGCATATTTCACCGCGTACGACATGATCGGCACATTCTGATATCCGTTCCCGTCGAGCAGTTCACGGATTGCCGCAACCCTGCCGTCCATCATATCGGAAGGCGCGACCATATCCGCCCCGGCCTGCGCATGGGAAAGCGCGGTCTTCGCGAGCAGCTTCAGCGTCTCGTCGTTATTCACATCATGGCCGCAGAGCACGCCGCAGTGACCGTGCGAGGTATATTCGCACATGCATACATCCGTGATCAGATACATGTCCGAAAAATCCTTACGCGCCTGGCGGAGCGCCTTCTGAACAATTCCGTCCTCCGCATAAGCGCCGCTTCCGACCTCATCCTTGTAATCCGGAATCCCGAAAAACATCACACTCGATATGCCCGCGTCGCGCAGCGCGGCAAGCTTTTCTCCCATCGTATCCACACTGTAGCGGAACTGACCGGGCATCGTCGGAATCTCCTCGACAATTCCCGTCCCCTCCTTGACAAACATCGGATAAATCAGCGTCGAGGCGTCCATGCGCGTCTCACGCACCATTTTTCTGAGAATCTCCCCGTTCCGGAGTCTTCTCGGTCTGATACTCATATTCATTTTATTTCATCCTCCATAACACTTTTCGGGACTCAGCTGTGAGTTCTGATGCGGCTATGCGTGCACCAGCTCCAGCAGCTTCGCGATCAGGCTGTCGATCGACGCCTCCTTTGACATCCAGGTCTGCATGCCGAACCCATCCGCCGCCGCCTTCGTCTGTTTCCCGATACAGACGGCCTTCACCCGCGAGTAGTCCATCTCACCGACCGCCGCCGCGAATCCCCGCACCGACGAAGCGCTGGTAAACAGCACATAGCGGATGCTTCCGTCGGCCAGTTCTCTTTTCTCCTGCGCCAGTCCGTCCGTCTCATAGCTTGTATTGTAGGTGGCAATGTCGTCGACCCACAGGTTTTTCCCGGCCAGAGCCTCGGCCAGTTCCCGGTTTCCGATCGACGCGCGCGGAATCAGGATGCGCTCATCTCCCTCGCAGACCTTTGCGAGCGCTTTGCCAAGATGCTCCCCGTCAAATACCTCCGGAAGCAGATCGGCATAATATCCGTGTTTTTCCAGTTCCCTGCGCGTTCCCCCTCCGATGACCGCAAATTTCACCTTCGCGAGCAGGCGGCAGTCTGTCCTCTGGCCTGCCATCTCCTCGAAAAAAATCCGGACGCCGGTCGGACTCGTAAACACAATCCACTGATACGACGGCAGGTTTTTCAGCGCGGCATACAGCTTTTTGTTCTCCGCAATCCGGTCCGTTCGGATCGCGGGGAGCTCCACCACCTCCGCCCCAAGCGCGCGAAGCTTCTTTGCCGTCTCGCTGACCAGCTCCCGCGGGCGTGTGAGCAGAATCTTTACCCCGCCGAGCGGCTGTTTCTCATACCAGGAAAATTCCTCCGCCAGCGTGCAGACCTTTCCGACCACAATGACCGCGGGCGTTTTCGCTCCGACCCGTTCCACTTCCGCTTCGAGCGTGGATATTGTCGCCACAATCCGCTTCTGCGCGGCGGTCGTCCCCTGCATCAGCAGCGCCGCAGGCATATCCGGATCCATCCCGGCCTGCAGCAGTCCGCGGCAGATCGCGCCGAGCGACGCGACACCCATCAGAAATACCAGCGTGCCTTTCGTGCGCACCAGCGCCTCAAAGTCGATGCCCAGAGAAATGCTGTCCGCTGAAAAACCATCTCTGCGATGCCCCGTGATGATATGCACCGACGAACAGTAATCCCGGTGCGTCACGGGAATCCCCTGATATGCCGGAACCGCCAAAGCCGAAGTCACACCCGGGACAATCTCATACGGGATCCCCTCCTTTACAAGCAGCTCCAGCTCCTCTCCGCCGCGCCCGAACAGGAACGGGTCGCCGCCCTTGAGCCGGACCACGCGCTTGCCTTCTTTTGCCTTTTCGACAAGAAGTTCGTTGATCTTTTCCTGCCGCATCTTGTGATGGCTGGACCGCTTGCCGACGTCAATCGCCTCCGCATACTTCGGAATCATATTCAGAATCCCCTGCCCGGCCAGCGCGTCGTAAACCACAACCTCGGCCTGCTCCAGCACTTCACGCCCCTTTAAGGTGAACAGTCCCGGATCCGAGGGGCCGGCGCCGACCAGCCAGACCTTGCCTGTCTCCAAATTTTCCATATCCTTCTCCATTCTGTCAGGATTTTCCTTTCATCTCTGCTGCTGCATGAGAGCCCAAACATCCATCATTCCGCCAGAAATCTCTCCGCAAGTTCACATCCAAGTTCCTCCGGCTTCGCGGTATCTCCTTCCAGTTTTCCGCGGTGAAGTTTTCCTGTCTCCTCGTCAAGGTACAGTGCGTTCAGACTCATCCGCTCTCCTTCGCACTGCGCAAAGGCCGCCACAGGCGTGCTGCAGCTTCCTCCGAGCCGCCGCACAAACGCCCGCTCCGC
>CANRGB010000075.1 GCA_947630005.1 uncultured Lachnospiraceae bacterium | reverse complement strand
AATGAGGCGGCGCACATTATTGAGAATCTGTTTGCCGACGATGCGGCCGACCTGATGGATGAGATGCCGGCGAATGTTGTCAAACGTCTTTTACAGCAGACGACGCCGGAGACGAGGCGGGCGATCAATCATCTGCTTCAGTATCCGGAGGATTCCGCGGGAAGCATCATGACCGTGGAGTTCATCGATCTGAAGGAGAATCAGACGGTGACGCAGGCAATCGATAAGATCCGGCTCATCGGCCCTGACCGAGAGACGATCAACACGTGCTATGTCACGGATCAGTACCGCAAGATCACGGGGACGATCTCGCTTCGAATGCTTTTGTACGGGAAGCCGGACGACAAGATCGGGGATCTGATGGAGGAGAACGTCATTACGATCAGCACGCTGACGGACCAGGAGGAAGTCGCGCGTACTTTCCAGAAGTACGACTTTGACGCGATGCCGGTCGTGGACAGCGAAAACCGGCTGGTGGGCATTATCACGGTCGACGACGTCATGGATATCATCGAGCAGGAGGCCACGGAGGATATCGAGAAGATGGCCGCGATCACGCCCACGGACAAACCGTATTCAAAAACGACGGTGTTTGAAACGTGGAAGAAGAGAATTCCGTGGTTATTGTTCCTTATGATTTCCGCGACATTTACGAGTAACATTATTCTGCGCTATGAGACGGCGCTCGCCACCTACAGCGTGCTGAGCGCCTACATTCCCATGTTCATGGATACCGGGGGAAATGCCGGAGGCCAGGCATCGGTTACGATCATCCGAAGCATCTCGCTCGGGGAAGTGGAGTTTTCCGATATTTTCAGAGTGCTCTGGAAGGAGATCCGCGTCGCGGTGCTCTGCGGTCTGACGCTTTCCGCGGTCAATTTCGGAAAGCTGATGCTGATTGATCATATACCGCTGACGGTAGCGCTGGTTGTCTGCCTCACGATGGCGGTCACGGTCGTTGTGGCGAAGATGGTAGGCTGTCTGCTTCCGATGCTGGCGAACAAGGTCGGATTTGACCCGGCCGTCATGGCGAGCCCGTTTATCACCACGATCGTTGACGCGGTTTCTCTGGTGATCTATTTTCAGATCGCGACGAGACTTCTCGGAATCTGACGCAGAAAAGCGCGCCGTTATTTTGCAAAATCAAAGAAAACCGGGAAGCAGAGGCCATACCCGGACAGGAGCGGTGATATACGTATGATTTCGATAATTATTCCATGCTACAAGTCTTCCCACACGATCCGCAGTGTCGTTGAGATGACGATGGAAGAACTGAATAAACTGAACCGGAATGAATATGAATTCGTTCTGGTGGACGACGCCTCGCCGGACGGCGGGGCGACGGCCGCGGAGCTTATGTCCCTGGTGAGGGATTATGAATGTGTAAGGTTTGTGGAACTTGCGCGGAATGCCGGGCAGCACAACGCGGTCATGGCGGGGCTGAACAACGCGCGGGGGGATGTCTTTATCTCGATGGACGACGACATGCAGACGCATCCGTCCCAGCTTAAATATCTTCTGGAGGAATTTGAGAAGGGATATGATATCGTTTATGCCTATTATCCGGAGAAGAAGCACAGCGGCTTCCGCAACTTCGGCAGTTTCGTGAACCATATGACGATCCGGATCCTGCTCAAAAAACCCAAAGATATGAAAACGTCCAGTTTCTGGGTGATCCGGAAATTCGTGCGGGATTATGTGATCGAGTACAAGAGCGCCTACACGCATCTGCAGGGTCTGTTTCTTCGGACGACCCGGAACATCAGCTCCGTTCCGGTCAGGCATTTTGAACGGGCTTACGGCACATCAAACTATACGCTGAAAAAACTGCTGCAGCTCTGGTCAAACATCCTGGGCTTTTCGATCGTTCCCCTGAAATTCGCGATGTCGCTGGGATATTTCTTTTCTTCCATCGGCCTGATCGGGGCGGTCGTCGTTGTGATCCAGAAGATCATGCGGCCCTATATGCAGATCGGGTGGCCGTCGATGATGGTGGCGATCTGCTTTTTCTCCGGGATCAATCTTCTGTTTATGGGACTGATCGGAGAGTATGTGGGCAGGATCTTTCAGGGAATGAGCAACAATCCGCAGTTTGTGGTGCGCGCGGTGCATGAGCACAAAGCAAAGGATAAAAATACAGAACAGGACGGTATATGAGGCAGTGCGCAGGGAGGATATGATATGAAAAAGCTGATGATAATGGGAGCGGGAATCTATCAGGTGCCTCTGATCAGAAAGGCGAAGGAGATGGGGATCTGGACGATTGCTGTCAGCATTCCGGGCAATTATCCGGGATTTGCCATCGCGGATCAGGTGATCTATGAAAACACGGTGGATTATGAGAAAGTCGTCGAGGCTGCCAGAAGAGAACAGATTGACGGAATCGTGACGGCCGGTACGGACGTTGCGGTCGTCACGATCGGAAAGGTCTGCGACGAGCTTGGCCTGACCGGTCTGAGCTTTGAGGCGGCGCAGATCGCCTCCAACAAGATCCGCATGAAACAGAAATACGAGGAGTATGGCGTGCGCACGGCGAGATTCCGCGAGATCACTTTTGAAGATGATATGCAGGAGAAGACAAAAGGACTGAACTTTCCGCTGATCTTCAAGGCGGTGGATACGTCGGGCAGCCGCGGCATCATCCGTGTCAATTCGGCGGACGAGTTTGAGTATGCGCGGGATATCGTCAGGGCGAATACCCGGACGGATCACTTTATTATAGAAGAATTTATTGAGGGAAAAGAATTCGGCGCGCAGGCTTTTGTGCATCACGGGGAAGTAAAGTTTATTCTGCCGCATGGCGATTACGTATTTCAAGGCGACACGGGGGTGCCGATCGGCCATTTTGCCCCGTACAATCTTGCGGAGGGCGTCATTGAGGACGCAAAAAAGCAGCTGGAGACGGCGATCCGGGCGATGGGGCTGGACAACTGCGCAATCAATGCCGACTTCATTCTGAAAGATGACAAGACCTATGTGCTTGAACTGGGAGGCCGTTCAGGGGCAACCTGCCTCGCTGAGCTGGTATCCATCTACTATGGCTTCGACTATTATGAAAAGCTGATTCTGGCGGCGCTCGGCGAGGATGTGGAATTTCCGCAGGAGATGGCGGTGCCGAACGCGAGCATGCTTCTGCGCAGCGATAAGGACGGCGTTATCACGGCCATGGAAAATCACAACGAGGCGGATGAGGATATCTGTGAGGTGCAGTTCGATTACAAGATCGGAGATGAAGTAAAGAAATTCCATGTCGGCCCGCACAGGATCGGGCATGTGATCACGAAAGGGAAGACGCTGGACGCGGCGGTAGAAAAGCTGAATGAAGCGCTCTCAAAGATAAAGATAACGGTAGAGTGAGGCACATCTGCATATGGAAAGTGGAGCTGTCGGGAAATATGTAACCGTATTGGATATTTTCCGGCAGCTCCATTTTGTTCCATTTTGCGCAGGTGGAAAAAACGCCTCCTGCCCGATTTTATCCGATCATTTCTTTTTCAGGATGTCCAGAATCATCTTCATCTTTGGAAGGAAATACCACAGAGCAAACGGCGCCGCAAGAAGGATCAGCAGGCAGCGGAACCACAAGGAGGCTCCGAACGAGAGCATGGTCAGCATGCACAGCAGAAACCATGCGCCCGAGATCAGCAGTGTCTTTCGCAGCGGAATCAGCTTGCGGCCGGTCAGCCGTTTTTCCATCAGCGCCTGTATGATCAGCAGCACCAGATAGGAAAAAGCGGTTGTGTAGGCGGCCGCCTGATAACCGAACAGCAGGATGCAGGTATAGTTCAGGACAACGTTCAGAATCATCACGGCGAACGTGGACATCGCCACGAACCCTGTCTTTTTGTAATAATTCTGGATCGCGGTGTAGCTGTAGCTGTAAAAGCGGAACAGCGTGCCTGTCACCAGCGGGGCCACCAGATAGACGGCGTCCGCGTATTTTCTGCCGCCCAGGATCAGAATAATCTCGGGGGCGAGGACGACGAGCAGCCAGGAGAAAACGCCGAAGCCGTGCATCAGGACAGTCCAGGAGTCCTCGATGCCGTCGGTCTGTTTTGCGGAAATTTTTTCGTACATCCAGGGAAGCCATGCGTTCCAGACAGAATCCTCGATAATCCAGATGATGTAGGAGACCTGGGTTGCAAGAGCGATCGTGCCGCCGTTGTTTCCTCCGGTCATCTCGCGGACCATCAGCTTGTCGGCCTGGTTCATGATCTGGATGGAAAGAACCTCCGGGATCAGTGGAATGGAGAAGAGGAGCGCGTATTTCCAGTATCCGGGATGGACAATGCGCCGTCCCTGGACAAGCATCAGAATGGCGACCAGAAACCCTCCGATGATCACGGGGACATGGTAGCCAAGAATCCGGAGACTGACCAGATCTGTTTCGTGACCGTGCGTTTTTCCCCAGTACACCAGAGCAACAGACAATACGGTGGCCGGAATCATGGTGCAGGCGGTCAGCGTGGTGCTCGCTTTGTACCGCATCATCTGTTTTTCCCGGCGCTGCATGTAAAAAATGCTGGTGTGGGCATAGGTGTAGAGAAAAGCGACAAGAAGCATGGAATCGCTCATGGCGAACAGCGGGCCGATCTTGTCCCGGAAGATCCAGAACGGAATGAAAAAAGCCGTGATTGCGAGATAGGAGAGCGTCTGCACGCTGGACACAAACTCATTGAACCGTTCCTTCACATCATATTTCGCGCGCTCGACGCTGCGCCACAGGCAGAGCGACATAATCGGCGCAAAGATCAGAAGCCAGGATTCATAGCGGCTGAAATCGGAATACTGCGTCTTTGAGAGCAGCCGTGAAAAGATCGGCGCGGTGAGGAAGGAAATTCCCCTCACAAAGAGCTGCGAGATAATGTAAAAGATGCCCGCTCTCATGGCAAGACTGTTTAAGGATTGGTTCTTTTGTTTTTCAGACAATATATCAGCTTCTTTCATTTTTACTGTACATTACATACGAAACAGCGCAGCTTCCCGTTCGGGTCCGGCGGTATGACGTCCATCCATGAAATGGAGACGCGGAATTCCTCTCCGTAGAGCTGCGCAAGGCGCTTCCGGAAGAAGTCTTCGATCTGACGGTCCGTGCAGGTGCCGTCTTTCGGATCGCGCACGAGTTCGACGCGCAGGTCATGATAGGAATCCTGGACATAGCGGAACTGGGCGATCCCGGTGATTCCGTTCGGGATTTTGCGGAGCTCCAGCACGGACGATTCGCTTCCGTCCTCGTGGAGGATCATGTCATTGAGTCTTCCCTGGATCTTTGTGATATAGCGGATTCCCTCGCAGGTGAAGGAGGAGGCGAGGTCGCCCACATCGTAATTGATGATCGGGAAATCTGTCTTGTACAGAGGCGTCAGTATCATCCTGCCGCTGTCGGCCAGACGGTTCTGCTCGTCGTAAATATTGACAGCGTGGGTATCGCTGCAGATCTCATAATATTTCCTGCCGGGATATTTTATGACGCAGCTTCCGGTCTCGTCGCAGCCGTACGCGTCCACGAGCCCGGGGCCGAACGTTTTCGTCAGAATGGCCTCCGTTATCTCATCAACCATTTCGCTGACCGGTATGTACCATTTGGGTCTGTGCAGAGGAAGGTTATGTTCCTGCGCGTACAGGGCAAGACGCACAATGCAGTTCTTGCGCAGGCAGATCAAATCCGGGCGGTATTCGTTCAGTTCCCGGATGACATCCTCCATCCCGTCTTTTGTGCAGCGTTTTTCGGAGAGAATGCGCCGCTGCAGAATCCCGAATTTCTGCACGACAGAATCGCGCGAGGTTTTTTCGCCGCGGTAGCTCGACTCGAAGGAGACCATTTTCCCGAAGAACGGATTGTAGCCGAAACTCATCAGAATCCGGATCCAGCTGGCATTCGCCGCCGCGTGTTCCCGCTGCGACTGGTAAAGCTTCAGCGGAATCCCTGTGGAGCCGCTGGTACTGGTGGCGTCCCAGGAGTCGCGTTTCCCGGGATTCTGTTCATAAAGCTCCTTCATCCAGGCGCGGAGTTCCTCTTTTGTCAGGACCGGAAACCGGACAAGATCTTCGCTGCACCTGAAATCCTCCGGCCTGAGATTGTTTTCGTCGAAACGTTTCCGGTAAAACGGTATTTTGTAAGCGGCTTTCATGAGCCGGCGGATGTTTTTATTCTGTTTTTCCTTAAGCCGTCTGCGGTCATGGCTGAAGTCCTTTTCGAGCCGCACAAGAGAGCAGAGCGTCATGACGTTCATCAGTTTTTTCTGGATCTGAAAAGACATGGTATTCTCGGAGTTCTCCTTTCTTGTCATTTTGTGAAGTATAACAGAAAACTGCGGGGATGACAAGAGGGGATGCCGTATGGTAAGATAATACCGCGGGCGTCCGCCCGAAAATCACCCGGCAGGATGGCGGACGTGCGGACCGCGGCCGCGAAAAAAGACAGGAAGGACTGAGAACATGCAGGAAAACGGCGGAGGCAGACCGAAGGACAAGGCTTTGTGGAAAAGCATGAAAGGGTTTGTCAGCAAATACAGAAAGGCGAAAATCACCCCGGAGACGATCCACGCGGTGAGGCAGGAAGAGAAGGTAAAAAGATACACGCCTTCTTTTGATGAGGGCCTGACGGAAGCGCAGGTGCTGGAACGGATAAAAAGCGGCGCTGTCAATACGGCGGTGGGCTCCCCGTCGAAGACGAAGAAGGAGATTGTCTGCAGCAATGTGTTTACGTACTTTAACCTGATCTTTTTTCTGATCACGCTCTGCCTGTGCATGGTGAGATCGTTCCGAAGCCTGACTTTTCTGCCGGTGATCTTTATCAATACGCTGACCGGGATCGTGCAGGAACTTCGCGCAAAAAAAATTCTCGACGAGCTGAACATTCTGAACGCGCCGCGGAACACGGTGATCCGCAATGGAAAGAAGTCCGTGATCCCGGCGGAAAACCTCGTGCTTGACGACATCATTGTGTTTCAGGCGGGCAATCAGATCCCGGCGGACGCTGTTGTGGAGAAGGGATCGGTTCTGGTAAATGAGTCGCTGATCACAGGAGAATCCGATTCCGTTGAGAAGCGGGAGGGGAGCATGCTGCTTTCCGGCAGCTTTGTCGTGTCGGGCGAGTGCAGGGCAAGGGCTGACCGCGTAGGAAAGGATTCCTACGTTTCCGAGCTGACTCTGCGCGCGAAAATGATGAGCGAGGAGGAAGATTCCGAGATGATGCGCTCTCTGGACCGCCTTGTAAAGGCCATCGGCCTTCTGATCATCCCGATCGGGATCATTTTGTTCAGTCAGCAGTATTATATTAACGGCACGTCCGTGCGGGACAGCGTGGTCACAACGATGGCGGCCATCATAGGAATGATCCCGGAAGGACTTTATCTTCTTACCAGCGCCGCGCTCGTCGTGAGCGTGATGCGGCTTGCCTCCCAGAAAGTTCTTGTCCATAATATGAAATGCATCGAGACGCTTGCGCGGGCGGATGTCCTCTGTGTGGACAAGACAGGTACGATCACCGAAAATACGATGACGGTGAAAGCGCTTCTGCCGCTTTTTCCTTTGTCTGAGAGGGGGGAAGGAAAGGAGCGGGAAGAAAAAGAACAGAAAGATTCCGCCGCCGCGGAGCTGGAGCTGATGATCGGAGATTTTGCCGCCGCGATGGCAACGGACAATATCACAATGAAAGCGCTGAAGGAATATTTTAAAAAGAGAGGCGGAAGGCGGCCGGAACAGGTCTTTCCGTTTTCTTCCGAGACGAAGTACAGCGCGGCGGTATTCGGGGAGGACCAGTACGTGCTCGGCGCCCCGGAGTATGTTCTGCGCAGCCGTTTCGGGGAGTATTCGGAAAAAATCGGCACGTACACAGGGCAGGGATACCGTGTCCTGGTCTTTGCGAAATATAAGGGAACGCTGGACGGGAAAGCGCTGACCGGGACGGCCGAACCGCTCGGACTGATCCTGCTTGCGAATCCCGTGCGCGAAAACGCGAAGGAAACGTTCGCTTACTTTGCGCGGCAGGGAGTGGAGGTCAAGGTCATTTCCGGCGACAATCCGGCGACGGTTTCCGAGGTCGCGAAAGAGGCCGGCATCGCCCATGCGGAGAGTTATGTGGATGCCTCACGCTGGACGAACGAACAGGAGCTGCGTAAAGCGGCGGCGGACTATACGGTGTTTGGGCGCGTGAACCCTGAGCAGAAACGGCAGCTTGTGCATGCGCTGAAAGAGCGCGGACTTACCGTGGCGATGACGGGAGACGGCGTAAATGACGTTCTCGCGCTCAAAGACGCGGACTGCAGCATTGCGATGGCCTCGGGAAGCGACGCGGCGGCGCAGGTATCGCAGCTGGTGCTCCTTGAGTCTGATTTTTCCAGAATGCCTTCCGTGGTCGGCGAGGGACGGCGCGTGGTCAATAATATAGAAAGAACAGCCAGTCTGTTTCTCGTCAAGAATATTTTTTCGCTGCTGCTGTCGATCTACTCGATTGTGCTGACGGTGAATTATCCGCTTGAGCCGTCGCAGATTTCTCTGATCGGCATGTTTACGATCGGAATACCGGCGTTTCTGATGTCGCAGGAAAAGAATACCGAGCGGATCAAAGGGCATTTCCTGAGCAATGTCCTGTTCAAGGCGCTTCCGGGCGGTCTGACGGACTTTCTCATTGTGAGCGCGCTGTATATTTTCTGTATCGAATTTGAGGTCGCCGCAAAGGATGTCTCCACGTCCTCCACGATCGTTCTCGCGATCGTCGGACTGATGATCCTGTATCAGATCGCCTCGCCCATGACAAGATACCACTGGCTGATCTGGGGCTGTATGGCCGCGGGACTGCTGTACTGCATGATTTTCATGAATGATCTCTTTGCCGTTGCGAGCATCTCGAAAAAGAGTTTCATGCTGCTTGTGCTTTTCGCGGTTCTGACCGAACCGACGTTCCGCTATCTCAGTATTCTGACGCGGAAGCTTTCAGAATGGTATGTCAGGAGAAAAAATGTGGCAAAATGACAAGTTTTTGTGGATTTTGCTCAGAAAAATTGCTATAATAACGCCAGAATCGCAGATTCTGCAGGACAAATTTATAGGACCGAGGAGAAGAATAAGATGAAAAGAGTTCTTTTGAAACTGAGCGGAGAGGCGCTGGCAGGAAATCAGGGAACAGGATTCGACGAGCCGACCGTCATGCAGGTCGCACAGCAGGTGAAAGTGCTTGCGGATCAGGGAACTGAGATCGGGATCGTGATCGGCGGCGGAAATTTCTGGAGAGGGCGTTCCAGCAAAAAAATCGAACGCTCAAAGGCGGATCAGATCGGCATGCTCGCGACGGTTATGAACTGTATTTATGTCTCGGAGATTTTCCGCGCGGCCGGCATGCAGACGCAGATAATGACGCCGTTTTTATGCGGAGCGTTTACGGAGCTGTTTTCTCTTGACAGGGTAAATGCCTGTTTTAAGGAAGGAAAGGTTTTGTTCTTTGCCGGGGGGACGGGGCATCCTTATTTTTCCACAGATACGGCCACCGTTCTGAGGGCTGTCGAGATAGGCGCGGAGGTCATTCTTCTGGCGAAATCGATAGACGGCGTCTATGACAGCGATCCCAGGGACAATCCGGACGCGAAGAGATACAGCGAGGTTTCGATCCAGGAGGTTATAGACAAAAAGCTGAAGGTGGTGGATATGACCGCGTCGATCATGTGTATGGAACAGAAGATGCCGATGCTTGTATTTGCCCTGAACGAGGAAAACAGTATTGTGAATACAGTGCGCGGCCGTCTGAACGGGACCCGCGTCACAGTGTAATGGGAGGACAAAATGGACGAGAGAATCAAAACTTTTGAAGAAAAAATGACGAAGACCTACAACAATCTGCTTGGGGAGTTCGCTACTATCCGCGCAGGCCGTGCAAATCCGAACGTTCTGAACAAGATCCGCGTGGATTACTACGGGACTCCGACCCCGCTTCAGCAGGTGGGCAATGTGACGGTTCCCGAGCCGAGGATCCTTCAGATCCAGCCCTGGGAGGCCAGCATGGTGAAGAAGATCGAGAAGGCGATCCAGATGTCGGATCTCGGGATCAATCCTTCAAATGACGGCCGGATCATCCGCCTTGTATTTCCGGAGCTGACAGAGGAACGCAGAAAAGATCTGGTAAAGGATGTCCGGAAAAAGGGAGAGGCCGGCAAGGTGGCGGTCCGCAATATCCGCCGCGACGCGAACGACTATCTGAAAAAACTCGGCAAGACGGACGTCTCAGAGGACGTCATCAAGGATCTCGAGGATGAGGTGCAGAAGATGACCGACAAATTCATCAAGGAGATCGACAAGGCAGTGGAGGAGAAGGCGAAAGAGATCCTCACGGTGTAAGATGGGGAACGGCCTGTATTCTGGCTGACAGGAAAAGAACAGGAAAGGGCATTGTGCAGACAATGCCCTTCGTGCCGCAAAAGGACGCGCGAAGTTCCGGCATGACGGGGATCTGCCGGGGCAGACCCGCGGGAAGGTCTTGAACAGGAAAATGGGGGGATGTGCTTATGGTAATTCCGCAGCATGTTGCGATTATTCTGGATGGAAACGGGCGATGGGCAAAGAGCAAGGGAATGCCGCGCAACTATGGGCATGTGAAAGGGGCTCAGAACCTGGAAGTGATCTGTGAAGACGCCTGGAAGATGGGGATCAAATATCTTACGGTCTACCTGTTTTCCACGGAGAACTGGAAACGCTCAAAGGATGAGGTGGACGCGCTGATGCGTCTTTTCCGCCAATACACGAAGACCTGCATCAGGACGGCGCGCGACAACAATATGAAAGTCAGGGTTCTGGGAGATCCCTCGGCTCTTGCGCAGGATCTGCAGGACAGTCTCAGAAATCTGACAGAGTCCTCGAAAGAAAATACCGGACTGAATTTCCAGATCGCGATCAATTACGGAAGCAGGGATGAGATCGTGCGGGCCGTCCGCCGGCTTTCGCAGGACTGCGCGGACGGGAAACTGGAACCCGCGCAGATCACGGAGGAACTTTTTTCCGGATATCTTGACACGGCGCAGATTCCCGATCCGGATCTGCTGATCCGGACGAGCGGCGAACTGCGGCTGTCCAATTATCTGATGTGGCAGCTCGCCTACACGGAATTTTATTTTACGGAGGTGCCCTGGCCTGCCTTTACGAAAGAGGATCTGTGGAAGGCGATCGAGAAATACAACAGCAGGGAGAGACGCTATGGGGGCGTTAAAACGGAAAGTCAGTAAAAATCGGCCGGAGAAACAAGGAAGGAGATTTGTCATGTTCTGGACAAGACTGGGGAGCGGGATCGTGCTGGTGGCGGCCGCGCTTATTACGATTATAAGCGGAGGACCGGTGCTTGCGGCTGCGCTCCTTATCGTATCGCTGATCGGAATTTATGAGTTATACCGGGTTTTTGGAGTGGAAAACGAAGGATTTCCGCTTCTCTCCGGGGCGGGTTACCTGGGGACGGTCCTTTATTATGCGCTGTTATTCTGGCGTCCGCAGACATATACTATGATGGTACTGACGGGGACGCTCATTGTTATCATGGCGGTCTATGTGTTTTCCTATCCGCGCTACCATGCCAGGCAGGTGGCGGCCGCTTTTTTCGGCATGGTGTATGTGGCCGTGATGCTCTCCAATATTTATCAGATCAGAATCCTTGAACACGGAGTTTATCTGGTATGGCTTGTCTTTTTTGCCTCCTGGGGCTGCGATACGTGCGCTTACTGTGTCGGAAAACTGATCGGAAAGCATAAAATGACGCCAAAGCTGAGTCCGAAAAAATCCGTGGAGGGCGCAATCGGCGGCGCTGTGGGAGCCGCGCTTCTCGGAGCGGCGTACGGAGCCGCGGCCGGCGGGCATATCGATACGGACAGGAATCTCATCCTGATCTTTGCGGTGATCTGCGCGGCCGGCGGGCTGCTCTCCATGATCGGAGACCTTGCCGCTTCGGCGGTCAAGAGGAATTATGACATAAAAGATTACGGTACGCTGATCCCGGGACACGGGGGGATCATGGATCGTTTTGACAGCGTGATCTTTATAGCGCCGGTGATCTATTATCTGGCGCTGTATCTGCTGTAAAAAGCCGGGAGACAGAAGGAAGGCCGGATGTTTTTATCAAAGAGCCGGGGATAAAATCCAAAGGAAGGATGAATCCGGAAAAGACGGCAGGCGGGATCGTCCGGCCGGCAGAGGAGGAATACGATGAAGACAATTTCAATACTGGGTTCCACCGGTTCCATCGGGACCCAGACGCTGGAGATTGTGAGAAGAAACCGGGATCTGAAGGTCGCGGCCCTTGCAGCCGGGCATAATATCCGGCTGCTCGAGCAGCAGATCCGCGAATTTGGCCCGCGTCTCGCGGCCGTATGGTCCGAGGAGGACGCGAAGCTTCTGAGAACGGCGGCGGCGGACCTTGACGTGGAAATCCTGTGCGGGATGGAAGGACTGAAGGCGGTCGCCGCATGCGCGGAATCGGAGGTTCTTGTGACGGCGATCGTCGGGATGATCGGGCTTGTGCCGACCGTGACGGCGATCCTCGCGGGAAAGGATATCGCGCTCGCGAACAAGGAGACGCTGGTGACGGCGGGCCACATTATCATGCCGCTCGCGAAGGAACGCGGCGTGCGGATCTTTCCGGTGGACAGCGAGCACAGCGCGATATTCCAGTCGCTGAACGGGGAGAACCGCTCGCAGATCGCGAAGATTCTGCTGACTGCCTCGGGCGGCCCGTTCCGCGGGAAAAAGAAAGAGGAACTGGAAAACATGCGTGTCGAGGACGCGCTTCGTCATCCGAACTGGTCCATGGGGCAGAAAATCACCGTGGATTCCGCGACTCTGGTGAACAAAGGGCTGGAAGTCATGGAGGCGCGCTGGCTTTTTGACGTGGAACTGGATCAGATCCAGGTAGTCGTCCAGCCGCAGAGCGTCATTCATTCCATGGTGGAATTTGCGGACGGCGCCGTGATCGCCCAGCTTGGGACTCCGGATATGAAGCTTCCGATCCAGTATGCGCTGTATTATCCGGAGCGCCGGTATCTGGCCGGGGACCGGCTTGATTTCGCGAAGCTGGGAAGCATTACGTTTGAGGAGCCGGATACCGAAACCTTTCCGGGACTTTCGTGGGCGGTGGAGGCGGCGCGAGCCGGCGGATCCATGCCGACGGTGTTCAACGCCGCAAACGAGCGCGCGGTGAGGAAATTTCTGCGCCGGGAGATCGGTTTTATGGACATATACCGGATTATCAGAGACTGCATGGACGCGCACCGCGTGATCGATAATCCTGACATCCGGCAGATCCTGGAAGTGGAACAAAGTGTATATGATATGATTGAAAGCAGGTGGTAAATTGAATATAATCGTTGCGCTGCTGGTGTTCAGCGTGATCATAATCGTGCATGAATTCGGACATTTCCTTCTCGCGAAGATGAACGGGATCACGGTAGTGGAGTTCTCTCTCGGGATGGGACCGAGGCTGCTGAGCTTCGTGAAAGGCGGTACCCGGTATTCGTGGAAGCTGCTGCCGTTCGGAGGATCCTGCATGATGCTCGGGGAGGACGGCGACGAGGAAGGAGAAGGGACTTTCGGGAGCGCTTCCGTGTGGGCGCGGATTTCCGTGATCGCCGCCGGACCGCTGTTCAATTTTATCCTTGCGTTTGTCCTGTCGGTCTTTATCGTAGGGAATGTGGGATATGACGTCCCGGTTCTGTACAGTGTCTCTGAGGGTTCTCCGGCGCAGGAGGGCGGCCTGCAGGCCGGAGATACAATCCTTCGCATGAACGGAAAACGCATCCGGCTTTACCGCCAGGTATCGAATTACGTCCTGTTTCATCAGGGGGAGACCGTCCGGTTTGAGTATGAGCGTGACGGAAAAACCTATGAGACGACGATAGCGCCGGAGATAATCGGCGGCTCTTATAAATTCGGAATTTCCGGCTCTGTCTACCGTGAGCGCACCAATGCTGTCGACACGCTGAAATACAGCGCGTATGAAGTTTATTACTGGATTGACGTCACGCTGCAGAGCCTTGGGATGCTCGCGCGCGGCGGAGTAAGTCTTGACGATATGTCCGGTCCCGTCGGCGTGGTGGATATGATCGGCGAGACGTATGAGGAAAGCCGTTCCTCCGGTCTGTTCTATATCTGGCTGAACATGCTGAACATCGCCATACTGCTCACCGCGAATCTCGGTGTCATGAACCTGCTGCCGATTCCGGCTCTTGACGGAGGGCGCCTTGTCTTTCTGATTCTGGAAGCCATAAGACGGAAAAAGGTGGATCCGGAAATGGAGGCAAGAATCCACTTCACAGGACTTGTTCTTCTTATGCTGTTAATGGTGGTTATCATGTTTAATGATGTAAAGAAAATCTTTTTTTAATCATGTAAAAATATTGACAAAATCACAAAATAATGATATATAATAATTATCGTTTCTTCGTCAGCTGACGGCCGTATTTCCGGCTGTCGGCTGATCGTCAAAAAGGATTCGGACTGCAATTGGCCGCAGTGTTTTCCACAGATAAATTCAAGACTTGACAGGCAGCCTGCGGCAGGTTTATAGTATCAGAAAAGCGAACATAAGTTCGGTATAAGGAGACAGGATATGGGACAGGATGATAAAATGAAAGCATTGGAGGCTGCTCTCGCGCAGATCGAGAAGCAGTTTGG
>CANRGB010000074.1 GCA_947630005.1 uncultured Lachnospiraceae bacterium | reverse complement strand
GGCCGCGGCCAGTACGGTCACTGCAAGGTTATCTTTACGCCGATGGATCCGAACGGAGAGGAGACCTATCAGTTTGAGTCCACAGTAGTCGGCGGCGCGATCCCGAAGGAATATATCCCGGCGATCGGCGAGGGAATCGAGGAGGCGGCAAAGGCCGGCATACTCGGAGGCTTCCCGGTGCTTGGCATTCACGCGAACGTATTCGACGGTTCCTACCATGAGGTCGATTCAAGTGAGCTGGCATTCCACATCGCGGGTTCTCTCGCGTTCAAGGACGCGATGAAGAAAGGCGATCCGGTTCTGCTTGAGCCGATCATGAAGGTGGAGGTCACGATGCCTGAAGAATATATGGGCGACGTGATCGGCGATATCAATTCACGCCGCGGCAGAATCGAGGGCATGGATGACCTTGGCGGCGGAAAGATCGTGAGAGGTTTTGTCCCGCTCGCCGAGATGTTCGGCTACTCGACGGATCTTCGCTCCAAGACGCAGGGACGCGGAAATTATTCGATGTTCTTTGAGCGTTACGAGCAGGTGCCGAAGTCGGTGCAGGAGAAGGTGCTGAACACGAAGTAGGCTGAGCCGGAACAGGAATCGGAAACAGCGGATGTTTTGTAAGTCTGCCGCGGACAAAAGTCTGCGGCGGATATAAAAAATAAAAAAACGCTTCTGACCCGGATTTTTTTGATAAAAATATGGGCAGCGGCGCAAAAATTAGCTTGAAAAACTGGCTGTTATGAAATATAATCTAATCTAGCCGGTATTTGGTAAGTCAACACCCCCACTGCAGGCAGCGGGGTATATGGCTCCCGCGGCATTTGTCAGGCGCATGCAGCTGTGTGATGACCGTTGCCCGCGGAATCAGTAAAGAATGCGAAAAGCAATTGATTAAGGAGGACAATCAAAATGGCAAAGGCTAAATTTGAGAGAACAAAACCGCATTGCAACATTGGTACCATCGGACACGTAGACCATGGCAAGACCACTCTGACCGCAGCTATTACAAAGACTCTGAATGTAAGACTTGGTCTTGGTGAGGCAGTTGCTTTCGAAAATATCGACAAGGCTCCGGAAGAGAGAGCACGTGGTATAACAATCTCCACCGCTCATATCGAGTATGAGACAGCGAACAGACACTACGCACATGTAGACTGCCCAGGCCATGCTGACTATGTAAAGAACATGATCACCGGTGCTGCTCAGATGGATGGCGCTATCCTCGTAGTTGCTGCTACCGACGGTGTTATGGCTCAGACAAAGGAGCACATCCTTCTGTCCCGTCAGGTAGGCGTTCCGTATATCGTTGTATTTATGAACAAGTGCGACGCAGTTGACGACGAAGAGCTTCTTGAGCTGGTTGACATGGAGATCCGTGAGCTGCTCAACGAGTATGAGTTCCCGGGCGATGACACACCGATCATCCAGGGTTCCGCTCTCAAGGCTCTTGAGGATCCGTCAGGCGAGTGGGGCGACAAGATCATGGAGCTCATGGACGCTGTTGATTCCTGGATCCCGACACCGGAGCGTGACGTAGACAAGCCGTTCCTTATGCCGGTTGAGGACGTATTCACAATCACAGGCCGTGGTACTGTTGCTACAGGCCGTGTAGAGCGTGGCGCTCTTCATCTGAATGAGGAAGTTGAGATCGTTGGTATCAAGGAAGACATCCAGAAGACGACCGTTACCGGTATCGAGATGTTCCGTAAGCTTCTTGACGAGGCACGCGCAGGCGATAACATCGGAGCTCTTCTTCGTGGTATCAAAAGAACCGACATCGAGCGTGGCCAGGTTCTCGTAAAACCGGGTTCAATCAAGTGCCATACGAAGTTCACGGCTCAGGTTTACGTTCTGACCAAAGATGAGGGCGGCCGTCATACTCCGTTCTTCAACAACTATCGTCCGCAGTTCTATTTCAGAACAACCGACGTGACGGGCGTTATCAATCTTCCGGCCGGCACTGAGATGTGCATGCCTGGCGACAACGTAGAGATGACCATCGAGCTGATCCATCCGATCGCTATGGAGCAGGGTCTTACGTTCGCTATCCGTGAGGGTGGCCGTACCGTTGGATCAGGCCGTGTTGCTACGATCATCGAGTAAGCTGCAGGCGCGGACTGAGCAGGAGCGTGTCTGATCCGGACTTTCGCGTAATCAGGCACTGATGCGGATTAGACACAGCCAAGAGGCGGTAAAGAATAACGAGAAATAAATACAGGGCTTCCGGGGCTTTTCCCGGAGGCCTTCTTTTGTGCGCAGGCCCGCATGTGGAAACGGCTGCTGGCGCAGCCAGCGGGCCGCGCGCGGGCAGGAGAAAAACCGACTCCTGCCCGATTACAGATATGCGCAGGCTCGCATGTGGAAACGGCTGCTGACGCAGCCAGCGGGCCGCGCGCGGACAGGAGAAAAACCGGCTCCTGCCCGATTACAGATATGCGCGGGCCTGCAAATTTCTTTGCAGAAACCGCGGTTTCCGCCCGGTTTTGTGAAGAAAAAATACAAATGTTCTCCGCCGGGTTGACACAGAGAGGTCCGGCGGATAAAATGAAGGCATACTGATTCAGTCAAACAACCTGTCATTTGTCTGCAAATCTTATGAAAGAGGGTTTTATGATGAAGAAGTATCAGGATAAATTTCCCGAAGGATTTCTGTGGGGCGGCGCGATCGCGGCCAACCAGGCGGAGGGTGCCTATCTTGAGGACGGAAAGGGCCTCGATATCAGCTGCGGCTTTGCCCACGGCATTAAGCATGAGTATGATCCGGTGATCGATCCCGATAAGTTTTATCCGACCCATGAGGCGGTTGATTTTTATCACCGCTACAAGGAAGACCTGGCTCTGATGGAGGAGATGAATTTCAAAGCGTTCCGTACCTCGATCAACTGGTCCCGCATTTTCCCGAACGGAGACGATGAGACGCCGAACGAGGCCGGTCTGAAATATTATGACGACCTGTTTGACGAGATGCGCAGGCGCGGCATGGAGCCGGTCGTGACGCTGAGCCATTATGAGACGCCGGTTCATCTGGTGGAAAAATACGGAAGCTGGCGCAGCCGCAAACTGATTGATTTCTTCCTTCGTTACTGTGAGACGGTGTTTACACGCTATCGCGGCAAGGTCAATTACTGGCTGACCTTCAATGAACTGAACAATATGCGCCGGATGCCCGGCGGAGCCGGCGGCATTTTCTTTGAGGAAGGAGAAAATCAGCAGCAGGTGGTCTACCAGGCCAGCCATCATATGTTTGTGGCGCACGCTCTGGCGGTTAAGCTGTGCCATGAAATCTGTCCGGAAGCCAAAATCGGCTGTATGCTTTCTTTAAGCAATACCTATCCCCACACCTGCCGGCCGGAGGATGTATTTGAGACGATGGAGCTGCGCCGCCGTTCCCTGTTCTACGGCGACGTCATGATCCGCGGTTATTATCCGAATTACATTGCCCGCATCTGGGAGGAACTGGGCGTCAAGGTGGAGATGCTGCCGGGCGATGAGGAGATCATCCGTCAGTATACATCGGACTATCTTGGATTCAGTTATTACCGGACCTCCACGCATGAGTACGGACAGCCCTTCTATGGGGATACCGGCGGAGATCAGGGGACGCCCAACCCTTATCTGGAAACCACGCCCTGGGGCTGGCAGATCGACCCGGTCGGTCTGCGCTATACGCTCAACGAGCTGTGGGACCGGTATCAGATTCCGCTGTTCGTTGTGGAAAACGGACTCGGGCAGATTGACGAGATTTCGGAGGACGGAAAGATTCACGACGACTACCGCATCGATTATATCCGGCGTCATGTCCAGTCGCTGAAAGAAGCCATCAAGGACGGCGTAGAGATCATGGGATACACGTACTGGGGGCCCTTTGATATCGTCTCCGCTGGCACCGGCGAGATGAAAAAGCGGTACGGTTTCGTCTATGTGGATCGGGACAACGAGGGCAACGGAACTCTGGCCCGCAGCAAAAAAGATTCTTTTGAGTGGTATAAGAAGCTTCTTGCCTCCAACGGAGAGGAGCTTTAAATGAGGAAGACAGAGCCGCCGCGGTCTTAGATGGGCCGCGGCGGAAGCCGTTTCATGCGCAGGCCCGCGTAAGGAAAACAGCTTCTGACGCAGCAGGCGGGCCGCGCGGGCGGGCAGGAGGAAAAAACGCCTCCTGCTCGATTAATCATACGATTCCTTTTTGTCGCCGGTGTCGTAAAAATAGCTGCGTTCGATTTTCCGGCGGGAAAAAAGATTGAGGTTCTCCTTGTTCTGCTCATAGTGCAGCGCGAAAATCTGCCCGTATAGACAGTCCAGTACGAACGTCATGGCCGCGCGGGAGGCGAAAGAGCCCATTTTGAAGCGGCTTTCCGCGTTTTTAATGCGCAGCGTAACCTGGGAAAAAACGTCGTACGGAAACGGATTTTCGGCCGCGGTAAGCAGGACGAACGGGATTTTGCTGCTCATGAGCTCGTCGATCACATAATGGATGTGACGGCTGTTGCAGTAGTGAGAGATCACAAGCGCCGCCTGGCTGATCCGGGCGGAGGAGCGCAGACATTTCGCCTCCTCAAAGCCGTTCTGCTGTTCCATGGTGGAGTGTATTCCGATCCGGATCAGCTTGTAGTGAAAGTCTTCAGCGAGGATCAGAGACTCGCCGCGCCCGTAGATATGGACGATATCCGCCCTGGACAGCAGGCGCGCGGCATCCATCAGCGCCTTATAATCCATTGTATCATAGGCCGTTTTCAAAGACTGCATGGTCAGATTGAAAAAGGTCTCCGCAATCTCCGGTCCGTCCGCGTGTTCTCCGATGGGCATATCCACGTGGACATTCTGGCTGCCCGTCACAAAAACGCTCAGTTCCGAAGCCAGTTTGATCTTGAATTCCGCGAACCCTTTTACCCCCAGCTTTTTGCAGAGGCGGATGATGGAAGCCTGGGAAACGTAACACTGTTCACTCAGTTCGTCCAGAGAGAGGTTTATGGCGACCCGCGGATTGGCGTTGATGAAATCCACGATCTGTTTCTCTGTGGAGGTCAGCCTGACTGAGCCGAAAAGCTGGTCGATGATCATGATATTTCCCCCATTTCACATAGTCCGTCTGTCTTGACAGCACGGAAATCTTACAGTTTCTACGCTTATTATAGTCTGCCGCCATTCGTTTTTCCAGTGAAAAATGCCGCTCGTATTCCGCAATCCCGTATTCCGAAGCCTGCCGCGTCTGAACACGGAACCGCGCATCTGACAGATAATTTGCAAAAACAGATGCGTCCGGGCAAAAACATTGAAGAAAACTTCCGGAAGCGTCCTCTTTTCTTGCGGTTTTGTAAAATCCGGAATATAGTTTAATCCGCAGACAGATGACAGAACCGGATTCTTAACCGGGCAGAAGGCGGTTTTTCCTCCTGCTCGTCCGCACGGTCCGCATGCTGCGCCGACAGCTGATCTCCATATGCGGGCCTGCGCATACAAAAACACACGTGTCCTGCGCGGCAGGGCAGTACGAGGAAGGAAAGGAAATGAATTATGGAATATACGAAGATTGCACAGACTCTTATTGAGCTCAGCGGCGGCGCGGGCAATATCAGCAGCATAACTCATTGTTCAACCAGGCTGAGGCTGTTCATCCGGAACAGATCCGCGGTCAATCAGGAGCAGATCAAAAAGACCAAGCCTGTTCTGGGCGTCGTATTCAACGGGGATGAGCTCCAGATCGTACTCGGAAAGAATCTGATCCCTGTCTATAACGAAGTCAGCACCATGTATGAAAGCTCTTCCGGATCGGCTCCGGTGGAAACTGCTCCGGCAGAGGAAGGACCGAAGACGGTCAAAGACCGGATAAAGAATCTTGGGACACGGCTGATCGGCTTTGTCTCCGCCGCCGTGACTCCCCTGATCCCCGGTCTGGTGGCAGGCGGCATGCTCAAGGTTTTCCTGCTTCTGATCACTCTGGTCTGGCCGGCCTTTGAGGAGATGCAGACTTATAACCTGCTCAGCATGGTGGCAAATATCCCGTTCTTCTTTATGCCGATATTCGTGGCCTACGGTGCGGCCAAAAAGCTGGGAGCGACGCCGATTTACGCCATGGTTGTGGCCGGCGCGCTGGTGTACCCTGATTTCATTACTCTGTTAAAGGGCGACCCGGTGACCATCCTGAATATCCCGGTCATGGCGGTTACTTACAGCAGCACGCTTCTTCCGGCATTGCTGATCGGCGCCTGCGCGTTCTATGCGGAGAAGCTGCTGACGAAGATTATCCCCGGTATTCTCCGCTCGATATTTGTCGGCATGGGCACCATTACCATTACCTTCATCCTGGGCATCACTGTTCTCGGACCTCTGGGTGATTTCGCCGGAAGTTATATTGTCAATATTTTCCTCTGGGCAAACGCGCATATGGGACCGCTGGCTGTCGGCTTCCTGGCTGCCTGCATGCCGTTCCTGGTTATGACCGGTATGCACCATGCGGTAACTCCTTTTATGGTTCAGGCGATTTCCGATCCCGGCTATGACGTTATGTTCCGCCCCGCGTATCTGCTGCACAACATGGCCGAAGGCGGCGCCTGTCTGGGCGTTGGCCTGCGGGCAAAAAATAAAGCGTTCAAGACTCAGTGCTTTGGTCTTGCGTTTGGCTGTATCGTGGCCGGCGTTACCGAACCTGCTGTGTACGGTGTTAATCTCCGGCTGAAGAAACCGCTCATCGGCGTTGTCTGCGGCGCCGCGGCCGGCGGCGTGGTGGCCCGTATTCTGGGCGCTACGGCTTATGTGTACGGCTATTCCACGATCCTGGCGGTTCCGATTTTCCAGGACACGATTCTGGCGATCCTCGCGGGCATTGCAGCTGCCATTGTTGTAGCGGCAGTCGTTGCTTTTGTCCTGGGCTTTGATGAGTCTGAGGTCGTAGATGAGGAGGAAATTCCGGCTCCTGCGGCGGCAGGTCCGGCGGTTTCTGCTTCTGATTCCGGGAACGTCCTTCCAGATGCGTCTGCCTCTGATTCCGAGACCGGCCGTCCGTCTGCCGGAGAAACCATGGAAATCCTTGCTCCGCTGACCGGTACCGTAATTCCGCGCGAACAGATTCCCGATGAAACGTTCGCCGCGGGCGTTCTGGGCGACGGCGCGGGCATTGAGCCGGAAATCGGCGAGGTTGTCGCTCCGTTTGACGGCGAGATTTCTTCCACTACCGAGACGTTCCACGCGGTGGGGATCAGCGGCCCCGGCGGCATCGAACTTCTGATCCATGTGGGGGTTGACACGGTCAATATGAAGGGAGACGGCTTTAAGCTTCTGGTTAAGGAAGGCGACAAGGTAAGAAAAGGTCAGAAACTGATCCTGTTTGACATTGCCAAGATCAAGGCGGCTGGATACCCGGCGACTACCGCGGTGCTGGTGACCAACAGCGACGACTACGCTGCATGCAGGCTAAACGCCGGCGGAAGAGTCGAGGCGGGCGCCAGCCTGATCACCGTGGAACAATAAGAACAAAGAATGTGCCTCTGATACATTCTTGCGCCGGGCGCGGCTGCGAAAGCAGCCCGGCGTCTGACAGGAAAAAACAGGAAAGAATAAGAGGAAAAGAACGGGCAGCGGCCGTGGTTATCTCCACGTGCGGCTGCCTTTTTCTGCTTATGCGCAGGTTCAGGCATGGAAATCAACTGCTGACGCAGTACCTGGGCCGCGCAGACGAGCAGGAGGAAAAGCTGCCTCCTACTCGATTCCTTGCGCAGGCCCGCATGCGGAAAACAGCCGCTGGCGCAGCATGCGGGCCGCGCAGGGAAAGATTGCCTTTTGCAAAACTGTGGTTGAAGTTGCCGCGAAAATGATTTATGATGGGTAAGAAGAGAGCGTCCTGCTGCCTCCTGAAAAATTTTGTCGGGGAGAAAGTCAGAAAATGAAATATTCCGATAATGAAAAAAGTACGATTCTTTTAACCACCTATGTTGGGCTTGACGATTCTTCGGGTGTAAAACCGCTTTCCCGCAAGGAGTGGAACCAGTTTATCGGGAGGCTGATCGAAAACGGACAGCAGCCGGGGATTGTCTTCGGAAACGGCGCGGAGAGCGATCTGAAAAATATGGGCTGCACGCCGGCCTTCGCGGAGCGCGTCAGCAGGCTGGCCGGCCGGGGCGCGGCCGCGGCATCTGAGCTGGACGCTTATGAAAAGCGTGGCATATACGCGGTCACCATGCTGAACAAGGAGTATCCGGTTATGCTCAGGCGCGTTCTGAAGCAGAAGAAGCCGCCGGTGCTGTTTTATGCCGGGGAGCTGTCGCTCGCAAAAAAGATCGGGATCGGCGCGGTGGGATCGAGGAATGTCAGCCGGGAAGGGATCGATTTTACGAGGACGCTGGCGGAGCGCGCGGCCGCAGAGAATCTGGTGGTGTACTCAGGCGGCGCACGGGGCGTTGATTCCGTGTCGGAGATGGTTTCCCTGGAGATGGGGGGAGGGGTTGTCTCCTATATCGCGGAATCGCTGTACACGAAGATCAGGAAAAATACAAACAGTATCGCGGACGGAAGGATACTGCTCTTCTCCGATGTGAAACCGGACGCCGGATTTTCGGCCGGACGGGCGATGAACCGCAACAAATACATCTACGCGTCGGCTTACGGAACGTTCATCGCAGAGTCGGACTATGGAAAAGGCGGGACCTGGAACGGGGCCATGGAGTCGCTCAAATACGGCTGGGGAAACGTGTTTGTGTATGACCGTAAGGACTGCGCCGGCAATCAGAAGCTGATCGAGGCGGGCGGGATTCCTTATACGATCGATGAGCGGAGGCTCTGCGACGTACTGGAGACGCAGGCGAAAGCGGCGAAAAAGCCGGATCCGGCTCCGGATGCGGAAACAACAGGATTCCGGCAGATGACGCTGAACGATCTGCTGAACTGAAAGGAGCGTTGTTTGATGAAAGCCGACTGCCCCGCTGCTTTGCATCATTCTCTGTAGTTATGTTGCTGTATTGTTTCAGAAAAAGGAGAAAACTATGGAAAAAATGGTGATAAAAAGTTTACAAAAAGGATATGGGAGAATATGGAAAATCATGACGTCCGCTTTTCTTCTGGCGATGCTGTGCGGCAGTATCACGACCTTTGCGGCGGGCGGCGTGAGCGCGAAGCTAAATTCTTTGAAATCCAAATTTCCGGATCAGTCGTTCTGGAATCATCTGGTGACAAACGCCAGTAATAATTCAGATAATCTGATGGCTGATTACAATGAATCCTATGCGGATACGGTTACATATCAGCCGTGCTACACACACAATAGCGTGGCGCCGAATAATGTAATTGACTGCAATTATTTTGACCGCGGCGTTCAGTGCGAGGGTTTTGCGAGAAAGATCTTTTATGACGTGTTCGGACAGCGTATATCGGGGCTGATGGGATCAGCGCGCTATGATAAAAATAATATCACAGTAGGGGACTATGTACATTTTAATTATCCGCACGCGGGCGTTGTGCTGTCGCGTTCAGGGGATACGATTTATCTGGTAGAGTGTAATTTCCAGGGCGACGGACCACATCACAACTGCTGGATCAGGTGGGGAAATTATACGTCGTATAGTGTGTATGATGTGGAATTTTTTATTCATGCCCCCAATTATGACGCGGTGGACGGGGGATCTTCCGTGACGCCTCCGGGACAGACGACGCCTCCTTCCGGGCAGGATGTGTGGACGACCGAGGTAAGAGATATTACGGAGACAAACGCCACCGTATCTGCCAGAATCACGGTTCCGTCCTCTGTACAGTTTCAGTACGCGGGATGCCATATCTGCGACCGGGAAGGAAATGTGCTCACAAGGGCGGGTGAAAATCCTTCTGTCAGCGGAACCTACATGAATATCTGGTTTAATATCACGGAGGATACGTGGGAGCATATCAGCTTAAAGCCGGGTACAGAATATAAATATCGGTTTTACGCAACGTATGGCGGTGTGGATCATTTCAGTCCGATGTATTCATTTAAAACGGTCGGGACGCATACTCATACCTATACGTCAAAGATAACGAAAAACGCGGCATGTACAGTAAACGGCAGCAGAACGTATACGTGTGCGGACTGCGGGGATTCCTATACAGAGAGTATCCCGGCGACCGGCCACAAATGGGATAACGGCGTTGTCACAAAGGCCGCGACTGCTTCGGAAGACGGAATAAAGACATATACCTGCAGCGTGTGCGGAACGACAAGGACGGAGGTGATCAAGGCCTTCGGCGGAGTGACAGATACCCCGCAGACACCGGATACTCCGCAGATGCCGGACACCTCGCAGACGCCGGATACTCCACAGACGCCGGACACTCCGCAGATACCGGACACTCCGCAGACGCCGGATACCCCGCAAATACCGGAAACGTCAGGACTTCCCCAGGGCTCGGTCATAAAAAATGTGTCCGGAGGAAACTTTAAGGTTACAGCGGCGGGGAAAAATGTGGAATTTATAAGTCCGGCAGGATCAAAGGCCGCGGCAGTGATTCCGGCTGTGATCAAAGCGGGGGGAGTGACCTACAAAGTGACCTCTGTCGCGCCGAATGCTTTTAAAAACAATAAGAAAATCACAAAAGTGACAATTGGCAAAAATGTGCAGAAAATAGGCGCCAGCGCTTTCAGAGGCTGCACAAAGCTGAAGACCGTGACATTTGGCGCAAAAGTGAAAACGATTGGAAAACAGGCGTTTTACAAATGTCAGTCACTGACGAAGATCGTGATTCCGGCAAGTGTCAGGACGATCGGGACACAGGCGTTTTACGGATGCGCAAAGGTAAAGAATATAGAGATAAAATCCTATGCGACTGTGGTGGGTTCCATAGGAAAGCAGGCGTTCTCCGGCATCTATAAGAAGGTGACGGTAAAGGTTCCGAAGAAGAATTTTTCGGTGAGCAAGGCCGTGCTGTCCTTAAAAGGAATGCCGGCGAAAGCCGTTTATAAGAAGCTGTAGAATCCGGGAATAGAAAAAGCAGGAAGAAAGGAAATCGGATCCATGAAAGAAGTACTGGCAACCTCGGACTTTAAAGCTCTCCTGTATATGCACGGAAAGGACATCCTCGAATCCTCCGGTATGCAGGAGAGCAGGCAATACATGCAGCACGGAAATATCAGTGTATATGCGCACTCTGTTTCCGTTGCGCTGCTGTGTCTTTTGATTGCAAAGCGTCTGCGTGTAGCGGTCGATGAAATCTCACTGGTGAGAGGCGCGCTGCTGCATGATTATTTCCTGTATGACTGGCATGCCCGCGGGGACGGCCACAGATGGCACGGTCTGTATCACCCGAAGCGTGCGCTGCAGAACGCGGAGCGGGATTTTTCCCTTAACCGGATTGAGCGGAACATGATTCTCAGTCATATGTTTCCGCTGTGTCCCTGCCTTCCAAAGTACCGGGAGAGCTGGATTTTGTTCACGGCGGATAAAATATGCGCGGTCCGGGAGACTCTCGCGGGCCTGGCAGCAGCCTGAACCGGTTTTGAAAAAGGCAGGAGAGCTGACATTTTGGCGGATTACTGCAGGAACGCTGATTTCAGATATCGCTCTGTCTCTTCCATGACCTGCGCCAGAATTCTGATATCTGCCGCGGCGTCCCCGGTTTCGAGAGAGTGGTTCGCGTCTTTTATGATATGAAGCGGAAAACCCCGCTTTTCGCATTCGTTCCGGACCAAGTTCGTCTCCACCCAGCCGTCGTTCGTCCCGTGAAAGACGATCCCCGGCTGCGGTTCGAACCGGAACGTCGCCTCCACCGGAGTATAATAGACGTTTTTCGTGGCAAGCCCGTGTCTCTGCGCGTACGCGGCGGAGACGACGGTCCCCACGCTCTTGGAAATCAGCAGAATCTCCTCATATTTTTCATAATTCACATCCTTTAAAATTTCTTCGGCCTGTTCAAAGGCGCTGTAAAAGGCCGCCTCCATCTTCTGTGCGGATCCTTTGACCCCTTTTTCAAAACCGCCGTAGGGGACGGCCATGGTTTCATATCCTAGTTGGGCGGCGATTTTTCTGCTGTAGTACAGAAGCGGCTTGTCCGCGTGGTAGCCGATTCCCGGAAAGAACAGCGCAAGTTTCATAAAAAAGTTCCTCCTTTGTCTGATCCGCGTTCTGCGGCGTCCGGAATCGCTTAACTTAGTGACATTGGTGCAGGCCCCCGCAGGCGGATTTTGAATACAGTATAGCATCGGATAAAAATAACATCAATTATTTCCTGAAACTTGCCGGGAATAACAGTCTGTGCTATGATGGTGCGGATGTTCCGAAGCACCGGAAATGCATGCGGGGATGCTCTGAAGAGCTGGAGTGTCGGGAAAGGGATGACCTGAAGAGGCGGGAATGAACGCCGGGGATGCTGCGAGGTGCTGGAAACGGGCGCGAAGCTTCGGAACAAACAAGGCGGGAAAGACCCGCCGGAGAAAGACGGGAGAGAACGTACAATGGAGAAAAAAATGAATAAAAACCGGTCAGTCTATGCAGGCGCCGCGGTCATTGCCGCCGGCTGCATGTGGGGAAGCATGGGGCTTTGGGTGCGCCGCTTTTCGGGGGAAGGACTGGATTCCATGCAGATTCTGGCGCTGCGGGCCGCGGTATCGGCGGTCATGCTTGGAATCTGCCTTTTTCTGTATGACAGGAAATTTCTGCGGATCCGAATAAAGGATCTTTGGTGTTTTATCGGAACCGGAATATGCAGTCTTTTGTTTTTCGGATACTGCTATAACCGGACAATTCTGCTGACCTCCCTGTCGGTGGCCGCGATCCTGCTCTATACGGCGCCTGCCATGGTGACGGTCATGTCGGTGTTTCTGTTTAAGGAGCGGATGACGCGGCGAAAGGTTCTGGCTCTTCTGCTGGCGTTCGCCGGCTGCGTGCTGGTGACCGGCGTGCTTGAGGGAGAGCAGGCGGTGAGCGCGCTGGGGATCCTGACCGGTCTGGGGAGCGGTTTCGGATACGCGCTGTATTCCATTTTCAGCAGATACGCGCTGGAGCGGGAGTATCATCCGCTGACGGTGACGTTTTATACGTTTGTATGTACGACGGCCGGTGCGCTGCCCGTCACGGCCTGGGGACCGGTCGGCGCGTTTTTTGCCGGGAATCCCGCAGGACTGCTTTACACAGCCGCCTACGCCGCCGTGACGACCGTTCTGCCCTATATCCTTTATACCACCGGCCTGCGCTACGTGGAGAACAGCCGCGCTTCAATTATGGCGACGGTCGAGCCGGTTGTGGCGACGCTGATCGGCGTTTTTGTGCTGCATGAAAAGATGACCATCCCGGGCGCCGCGGGCGTACTCCTGGTACTGACCGCGCTGGCGGTACTGCAGAAGGAGAGCTGAAGATCCGGCCGGCCGGCGCCTGTGAAAGCGGGAAATTTCCTCCGGATTTTGGTCCGATTTGTGCATGATGTATATTTTTTCGAAAAAAATACACATTTAGGCTAGATAATTTAGCTATTGTATGCTATACTGAGCTGTGTAGTAATTGGAAATCTTATTTGTTTGTTTCTTAACTCTTTTCTTCAAAGTGCAGAGGCGGAAAAACGTGAGGACAGACGGATTTAAGGTTTGTAAATCATTTTTGTTAAGGAAGGTGAGCAATTGGAGAATCGTACCAAGTATAGGCTAAAAGCGGGCGACGAACTGGCATCAGTCCTGGCCGGTAAGGATAACCTGTTTGTTATCGCCTGCAACAAGTGCTTCAAGGAATTTGAGACCGTTGATGAGCCGGATCTGGGTGAGTTTGAGAAGATCGCCGCGGAAAACGGCAAGACAGTCACAGGCAGCATGAAGGTTGACTTTCTGTGCAACAGCACCCAGACGGAGAAGAAACTGCAGGATGTTATTCCGGAAGGTACGGAGAATATCGTGGTAATTTCCTGCGGTCTGGGCGTGCAGACCGTCGCGGGCATGGAGAAGATCCCTGTATTTGCGGCGGCTGATTCGCTGAATTATACCGGGCACCATGGCATGGCTCTGACGAAAAAGAGCTGCGATGCGTGCGCGCAGTGTTTCCTGAATATTACCGGCGGTATCTGTCCGATCGTCGACTGCTCGAAGAGCCTGGTCAACGGCCAGTGCGGCGGCGCGAAGAACGGCAAGTGCGAAGTGGACAGCAATAAGGACTGCGCGTGGGAAAAGATTTACAGAAGACTGGAGAAGCAGGGCCGTCTTGAGGAATTTCTGGCTCAGCCGGTTCAGGTGCGTGACTACTCAAAGACGAGCTTCAAGGTCGTCAATGATTATGTGAAGTCGATCCGCGAGAACAGGCTCGAGGGCTACTATGGCGGCGTTCATCCGTCAGAGCGCAAGGAACTTTCCGAGCATATCGCGCTGGTGAGGTTCCCGGATCCTGAGGTTGTGGCCATTCCGCTGTCGATGCATGCGGGCGCTCCGGCGACTCCTGTCGTGGAAGTGAACGACACGGTCAAGGTCGGACAGAAGATCGGCGAATCGGCCGGATTTATCAGCAGCCCGATCCATTCCAGCGTAAGCGGAACCGTGATCGCGATCGAGCCGCGCCTTCATCCGACGAGCGGCAATCAGGTGATGTCCGTGATCATAAAGTCGGATGGAAAAAATACTCTGCACGAATCTGTACAGCCGAAGGGTGATCTCGACAGCCTTACGCCGGATGAGATCATCAATATCGTCCGCGAGAGCGGAATCGTCGGCATGGGCGGCGCCGGTTTCCCGACTTCCGTCAAGCTGAAACCGAACAAGCCGGTTGATACCATCCTGCTGAACGGCTGCGAGTGCGAGCCGCTTCTGACCGCCGACCACAGAGTGCTTCTGGAGTTCGCGGACGATGTGATCTACGGCCTCAAGGCGATCATCAAGACGGTCGGCGCCGAGAAGGGCCTGATCGTGATCGAGGACAATAAGCCGGATGCCATTGAGCTGATGCAGGGCAAGGTCGCCGATA
>CANRGB010000073.1 GCA_947630005.1 uncultured Lachnospiraceae bacterium | reverse complement strand
CACTGGTATCTGATGATGGCAGACAGTTATTACAGCAAACCACAGCGGGAAGAGTATTTTGTAGACTCAGGGTATTACAAATTTCATGAGGCGTACCACTTGCTGAAGTTTTCCAATGAGAAAATGATACTGGAAAAGGCTTACAGCGAGTATCTGACCCTGAAAAAAAATAATCTCTGGGGAAGCAGGAAGTATTTTTAGCATCGCGGGATGAGAGTGCGTGTCCACTGATTTTCGCGCGGCGCTGGCGGCTGGGAAAGGGCCGGTGCACTTTAAAGAAGGTGTATCGGCTCTTTTCTTTTACGCGGAGGCAAAGCAGAATCTATGCGGAATCGGATCCGCGCAGAAGCAGAGGAAAACTGGTATGAAATGGTATGAGAAGCTGTATATTGGGAAAACTGCAGAAAAGAAAAAAGAGGTTCTGATCCGCGGCCTTGAGGATGGAAAACGGATTCCCGGTCTCTGGGTGATCGCACTTCCCGAGGGAGAGTCCAATCAGCTCGAACTCATTCCGTCCTGGAATTTAAAATTCTGGCGCAGAAGTGCGGACTCCTCCCGGATCGTCGGCATTGCCTGCTCAAAAGAAGAGGCATACGAGCTCCTTCTGGAAATTACGCGGGATGTGCTGCGCGGGATGGGAGCGGCGGATTTCAGAAGCTGGTTTCTGAAACAGGACGGATTCAGGTAAACGACCGGTCTGTCGTTTCTTCGCGGAACTTTGCAACCGAATTTTAACAGAGAGGTAATCAGTAGAAAATGCTACATATTATGCTCGGAATACTGAAGGCTGCCGGTATTATAATCGGACTGCTGCTCTGCTTTCTTCTCTGTGCGGCGCTTGCCCTGCTGTTTGTTCCCGTCCGATACCGCGTGGGCGCGGTAAAACATGACGAAAAGCTGCAGCTGAACATCGGGCTGAGCTGGATGATGAGGATGGTAAGCGCCGCCATATCCGGCGGAACGGATCAGAGTCCGGCGGTCTCCATACGTTTTTTCGGATTCAGGCCGCCTTCTTTCAGACACAGAGAGCCGAAGAAACAGGAAGACAAACGGAAAAATAAACAGAAAAACAAACAGGAACGCAAACAGAAAAACAGACCGGAAAAAGAGCGGACGGCCGTCCGGAAGGAATCTCCGCCCTCCGAACGGCAGCGTCCGGAAAACAACAGGCCGGCTCTCCCGGAACTGTCCCGGAAGGATGCGGCAGAGAACGGGCCGGCCAAAACGCCGGAGCATCCGAAGGAAAAACAGCCGGACGATTCCCGTGCCTCTTCAGAAAGAACGGGAACAAAGAGAGTGGCAGAAAGGCAGCCGGACGCCTCCCGTGCCTCCTCAGAAAGATCGGGAACAAAGCGGGCGGAGGAAAGACAGTCGGACGATTCCCGCGCATCCTCTGGAAAAACGGGACAAAAACGGCAGGACAAAAAACCGAAGCCATCCAGAACAAAGAAAAGGGCGGGTACGCTTTTTACCCTGACGGAAAAGGCGGCACGCGGGAAAAAGATGCTCACGGACTTGTGGGAAAAGCCGTCGAAGTTCCTCCGCATGGCGGAAGAATATGAGATAAAAGAACTTGCGGACAGCCTGCTTGGGGAGGCTTTATATCTGCTGAGCCATTATAAACCCCGGCGCATCAGAGGATATCTCCGATTCGGCGCGGGAGATCCTGCGCTGACCGGATACCTGACCGGCCTCATTTACCTGTTTTTGCCGGCGAGAGCCGATCAGTTTGCTGTCATGCCTGATTTTCATAAGACCGTATTTGAGACGGAAGTGATCTTTACCGGATATATACGTTCCGTTCATCTGATACGCGTGATCCTGCACGCGCTTCGGGACAAAAGACTGCGCAGGATATTTGGCGGACCGGGCGGTACTGACGCGCCGGTTTAAGACGGAGCCGGGGGAATTCTGCGGGACATTTCCGTACAGAACGCGCTGAGAAACCTTCGGAAGGAATGTCCCAGAGGCGCCCCCCTGAAAGGAATGTCCCAAAGCACTCAAAAAGAAAGGAGAATAAAAATGGCTGAAAATTTTCAGGGAACCGTGGAGGCCCTGTTCAGAGGAATGGATAATTTTATCACGACGAAAACGGTGGTCGGAGACGCGGTCACGGTGGGGGATACGACCATCCTCCCGCTTGTGGATGTGACGTTCGGCGTGGCGGCGAGCGCGAAATCGGAAGATCGGAAAAATTCTGGAGGAGGCGGAATGGGAGGCAAGATCTCGCCAAGTGCGGTTCTCGTCATCCAGGGAGGTTCCGTCAGACTGGTCAATATAAAAAATCAGGACAGCATGACAAAGATTCTGGACATGGTTCCGGATATTGTAAACCGGTTTGTCCCCGGGAAAAGCGGGGAGACAAAGTCGGAGGCGGAGAAGAAGGTGGACGATGCGATCCATACGGTTTCGGAGGGGAAGACAGATTTCTGAGAACTTTGCAGACGGATCCCCCAAAAACTCCGGTCAGCCTGGTCAGCCGGTCCGACTGAGAAAAACTGCCGAAAACCACCGGTTCGGAGGCAAGGTTTAAAGGTGCGGAACATAGACTGATAGAAACGGATTCCCGGGCAGATTATGAAGCGGCTGATTGGATACACGTTATTCTGGACTGCCGTGGGGATGGCGCTCGCCCTGTTTATAGAGAGCGTTTTCCTGCGGATTGTAATCATTTTAATTCTGATGCTGACCGGATATAATCTGTTTCTGTGCTGACGCGAAACAGAAGATCCGAAGGGATGAAACATCCGGAAGCAGGCGGAAAAGATCGGGCAGGAGGAAAACGCCTCCTGCTCGTCCGCGCGGCCCGTGTGCTGCGTCAGCAGCTGACTTCCTTACACGGGCCTGTGCATAAACGAAAAAGACAGGCTGTCCCTGCGGGGATAACCTGTCCGTTTGAAGCTTTTGAAATCTTTGCTTTGAAATCCTTTGATTTAAATCCTTACTTGAAAATCTTAAAGAAGCTGTCTCCGTTTCAAATTAAGCTCTCTCGACTTTGCCGGATCTAAGGCAGGATGTACAAACGTACATTCTCTTAGCGGCACCGTTTACTTTAACTCTGACATGCTTGACATTCGCTTTCCAGATTCTGTTGCTCCTTCTATGAGAATGACTTACATTATTGCCGAAATGAACAGCTTTATCACAAATCGCGCACTTAGCCATGACCGACCGCACCTCCTTAAAAAATATTAAGCCTACGACCACGATAGGCTCACAGCAAAGGTATTCTAACAGATACCGCATCATTTTGCAAGCAAAAATTTTATTTTTTGATGATATTTAACAAATATTGAAAATCATATTTGCATTTGCGGGGATTTCTGGTAGAATAGGCATGGCTGTACAGGAAACAGGACAAATTTATTCGCTATATCATAAAAGCAGACAGATGGAGGTTTCAGATATGAAAGGACGTATGGAAAACAAACTTGGATCGATCGTCATTGATTCAAACGTGATAGCTGCCTATGCGGGAAGCGTGGCTGTTGAGTGCTTCGGAATCGTAGGGATGGCGATTGTCAATGTCAAGGACGGACTCGTGAGACTTCTTAAAAAGGACAGTCTCGAAAGAGGACTCTCTGTCCGGATCGAGGACAATAAGATCACGATCGACTTTCATGTCATCGTATCCTATGGAGTCAGTATTTCGGCTGTCGCGGATAACCTCTTCGGCAATGTAAAATACCGCGTGGAAGAGTTCACCGGAATGGAAGTGGAGAAAATTAACATGTTTGTAGAAAGCGTACGAGTCATCGATTAAGGAGGATCTGCAAGTGAGTGTAAATACCATAGACGCGCCGCTCTGCGCCAGAATGTTTCTGGCAGGAGCGAAAAATCTTGAGGCAAACAAAGAATGGATCAATGAATTAAATGTGTTTCCCGTCCCCGACGGGGATACCGGAACGAATATGACAATGACGATCATGGCGGCGGCGAAAGAAGTGGCCGCGATCGAGGATATGACGATGGACCGCCTTCAGAAGGCGATTTCCTCCGGCTCTCTGCGCGGGGCCCGGGGAAATTCCGGCGTCATTTTGTCCCAGCTTTTCCGCGGCTTTACGAAAGTGATCAAGGAAGTGGACGTGATCACGACCTCCGTGCTGACCGCCTCGTTTCAGAAGGCGGTGGAGACGGCCTACAAAGCGGTTATGAAGCCAAAGGAAGGAACGATCCTCACCGTAGCGAAAGGAGCCGCCGAGAAAGCGGCGGAGCTGCTCGAGGAAAATCCGGAGATCGGGATGGAAGAGCTGATCCGTGCGGTGATCATCCGCGCGGAGGAAGTGCTTGCGCAGACTCCGGACATGCTTCCGGTCCTGAAGGAAGCGGGAGTCGTCGATTCAGGCGGACAGGGCCTGATCCAGGTGCTGAAGGGCGCGTTTGACGCGTTCTGCGGCAAAGAGGTCGATTATTCGGTCGAGCCGGCCGCCGTTCCGATTTCTTCCGGAAGCGCGGCGGAAAGCCTGCCTGAGGCTGATATCCGGTTCGGATACTGCACGGAATTCATCATCATGCTGGAAAAAGAATACTCGGAGGACACGGAACGGGAATTCAAGGCGTTCCTTGAGTCGATCGGAGATTCCATCGTCGTTGTTTCCGACGACGATATCGTGAAGGTGCATGTTCACACAAACGACCCGGGACTTGCGATCCAGCGCGCGCTGACGTACGGCTCCCTGACGAAGATGAAGATCGACAATATGCGCGAAGAGCACCATGAACGCCTGATCAAGGACGCGGAGAAGATCGCGGCGCAGCAGAAGGAAAAAGAAGCGGCAGAGAAGAAAGAACGGGAAAAAGAACCGATGAAGGAGACCGGTTTTATCTCCGTTTCCATCGGCGAAGGGATCGCGGATATCTTCCGGGATCTCGGCGTGGATTATCTGATCGAGGGCGGACAGACGATGAACCCGAGCACCGAGGACATGCTGAACGCGATCGAGAAAGTAAACGCAAAGAATACGTTTATTCTTCCGAACAATAAAAATATCATCCTCGCCGCGAATCAGGCAAAGGCCATGACGGAGGACCGGAATATCTATGTGATCCCGACGACGACGATTCCGCAGGGAATCACCGCGGTCATCAATTATGTCGCGGAGAAAAGCGCCGGCGAGAACGCGCAGATGATGGAAGAGGAGATCAGCCGTGTGAAAACCGGGCAGCTCACCTACGCGGTGCGCGATACCCACATTGAGGATAAGGTGATTCATGCCGGAGATATCATGGGGGTCGGCGATCACGCGATCCTGGCTGTCGGCAACGACATCGATCCCGTCGCGGAAGAGACGGTGGCAAGGATGGTGGACGACGATACGGAGCTGATCAGTATCTATTATGGAGAGGACATGCACGAGGACGAGGCGGAAAACCTGAAAGAGAAAATCGAGAACAGCTACCCGGACTGCGATGTGGAGCTGAATTACGGAGGTCAGCCTATCTATTATTACATTATTTCAGTGGAGTAGAAAAAGTTATGGATACAGAACGGAAGATCGACGCACTCAGGGGAATCGGAAGCAAGACAAAGGCTCTGTATGAAAAGGCGGGAATCCATACGGTCGAAGATCTTCTCACATATTATCCGCGGGGCTATGAGTTCTATGCGGCGCCGAAACAGATCTCCGGTCTTCTGGAAGGAGAATGCGCCGCCGTCCGGGCGGTGCTTGCGGAACCGGTTTCTGTAAGATATGTCAAGGCAATAAATATTTCAGCGGCCTGCTGTCATGATGAGACCGGAGAGCTGAGGATGACCTGGTACAATATGCCGTATCTGAAGAATTCGCTCAGAACCGGTGTGCCTTATATTTTCCGCGGATACATCAGACTGAAAAATCACAGGCTGCTCATGGAGCAGCCTGCCGTTTTTGGCGAAGAACAATACCGGGCAGTCTCAGGCAGAATGGTTCCGCTGTACCATCTTGTAAAAGGCCTGACGAACAAAATGGTCTCAAAAGCGGTGAAGCAGGCCCTGGATCTTCCGGATTTGCGCGAGGAATATCTGCCGGAATGGATACGCTCGGACTGCGGGCTTTGCGGGTACCGCCGCGCGGTGGAACAGATTCATTTTCCCGAAGATCAGGCCGCGCTTCAGGACGCGAGAAAAAGGCTTGTATTTGACGAATTTTTCTTTTTCCTCCTCCGGCTGCGCAGTATCAGACAGATCCGCCAGAGGAACCGCTCATCCTTCCTTATGCATCCCGCGAAAAGTCCGGCGGCCGTGATCGGCAGCCTGCCGTACGAGCTGACAGAAGCGCAGAAAAAAGTCTGGAAGACGCTGGAACAGGAACTGACAGGACCCGGCGTAATGGCAAGGCTGATTCAGGGAGATGTCGGATCCGGGAAAACGATCGTGGCGGTCCTGGCGCTTCTGATGACAGCGGAAAACGGCTTTCAGGGAGCGATCATGGCCCCGACCGAGGTACTTGCGGTGCAGCATTATCAGACAATCCGCCAGATTTTCGAGCAGAACCGCCTCCCATGGAAAACGGCGCTGCTGACCGGCTCCATGACGGCGTCAGAGAAGCAGGAAATCTACGGGCAGATCAAAAGCGGTGAAGTCTCCGTCATTGTCGGCACGCACGCGCTGATCCAGGAAAAGGCGGATTACAAAGATCTGGCGCTCGTCATCACAGACGAACAGCACCGCTTCGGTGTGCGGCAGAGAGAGGCGCTGGCCGGAAAGGGCAAAAGGATGCCGCATACGATCGTCATGAGCGCCACGCCGATTCCGAGAACGCTCGCGGTCATTCTCTATGGAGATCTTGATATCTCCGTGATTAACGAGTTGCCGGCAAACCGGCTTCCGATCAAAAACTGTGTCGTAGATACCAGCTACAGGAAAACGGCGTATAAATTTATCACAAAGCAGATCGCGCTGGGCCATCAGGCCTATGTGATCTGCCCGATGGCAGAAGAAAGCGAAGCCATTGAAGCGGAGAACGTGGTCGAATACGCACAGAAGCTTCGCAAAGAACTGCCCGGGGAGATTCATATCGAGTATCTGCACGGGAAAATGAAACCGGCGGAGAAAAACAGCATCATGGAGCGTTTTCTGCGAAACGAGATTCAGGTGCTTGTCTCAACCACGGTTGTGGAGGTCGGAGTCAACGTGCCGAACGCCACGGTCATGATGGTGGAAAACTCGGAGCGCTTCGGACTGGCCCAGCTCCATCAGCTCCGCGGCCGGGTCGGGCGCGGCAGGGCGCAGTCCTACTGTATTTTTGTCCATTCGGCGGACGGGAAACAGATTCAGGAACGTCTTTCCATATTAAACCGCTCAAACGACGGGTTTGAGATCGCAAACCGCGACCTGCAGCTTCGCGGCCCGGGAGATGTCCTTGGCGTACGCCAGAGCGGAATGATGGATTTTACAATTGCGGATATCTATGCGGACGCGGACGTCCTCTGGCAGGCCAATGAGGCCGCGGCCCGTCTGCTGGAAAAGGACGCGTCCCTTAAGGCGGCGGAACATCTGCCGCTGAAGAACAGACTGGATCTGCTGCGCCTAAGACAGACAGATTCGCTGAGCCTGTAATCCGCACAGGCTGTCGTTCCCTCCCCCGCGGTCCGTGAACGCAGCACGTTTCGCGGAATAATGGACGTGTGAACTGTAATCCGCACAGAACCTGGAATGAGTTCAGAAAGGAGCACGTACGAATGAGAACAGGATTTGATAATGAGAAATATCTGCATATGCAGTCGGAGAAGATCCGTGAGCGTATCGCCTGTTTTGACAATAAGCTTTATCTGGAATTCGGAGGAAAATTATTTGACGATTTTCACGCGTCGAGAGTGCTGCCCGGATTTTCCCCGTCAAGCAAGCTGCAGATGCTGCTGGAGCTTTCCGAGCAGACGGAAATGATCATCGCGATCAACGCGAATGACATCGAAAAAAACAAGGTGCGGGGCGATCTGGGCATTACTTACGACGACGATGTGCTGCGGCTGATCGAGATCTACCAAAGCAAGGGACTTTACGTCGGAAGCGTCGTCCTGACCCAGTATCAGGGACAGGGGAGCGCCGCCGTCTTTCGGAACAAACTGGAAAAAAAGGGGATTCCGGTCTACTGTCACTACCGGATCAACGGATATCCGAAAAACATTTCCCTGATCGTCAGCGACGAGGGATACGGGAAAAACGATTATATTGTGACCACAAGACCGCTTGTCGTCGTGACCGCGCCCGGGCCGGGAAGCGGGAAAATGGCTACCTGCCTTTCTCAGCTTTATCATGAGCATAAACGGGGGATCCGCGCCGGATACGCCAAATTTGAAACGTTTCCGATCTGGAATCTTCCGCTTGACCATCCGGTCAATATGGCGTACGAGGCGGCGACCGCCGATCTGAACGACGTCAACATGATCGACTCGTTCCACCTGAGCGCCTATGGAGTGTCCACTGTCAATTATAACCGCGATATTGAGATATTCCCCGTGCTGAACGCGATGTTTGAACGTATTTTCGGCAGAAGCCCGTACAAATCCCCGACGGATATGGGCGTCAATATGGCCGGATACTGCATCACTGACGACGACGCATGCCGGCAGGCTTCCTGCCAGGAGATTATCCGCAGATATTATGAGACGCTTCTGCGGGAGGCCGATCAGGAGGCCTCGGAGGACGAACTTTTCAAAATCAAATTCCTGATGAGCAGACTCGGATTAACGACAGAAGACCGCAGAACCGTCGTCGCGGCAGACAAACGGGAATCGCTTGTCGGAGAATCCTGCGCGGCTCTTGAGCTGGCCGACGGCCGTGTGATCACAGGAAAGACCTCGAAACTGCTCGGTCCGTGCTCCGCCGTCCTGCTGAACGCCCTGAAAGTCCTCGCGGGCATCAGTCACGATACGCTCCTCATCTCCCGGGAAGCGATCGAGCCGATCCAGCGGCTGAAAACGCAGTATCTCGGGAGCAGAAATCCAAGGCTTCACACCGATGAGACGCTGATCGCGCTCTCGATCAGCGCGTCGAGCGACGAGAACGCCCGGAATGCCCTTGATGCCCTGGCCCTGCTGAACGGATGCCAGCTTCACTGTACGACAAGGCTCTCCAAAGTCGATCTGAATACGCTGCGGAAACTCGGGCTTCAGGTCACGATGAATCCGGTCCGCTCCGTAAAAGATATACCTGTATGAATTCAAACTTCCATATGCGGGCCTGCGCATGGAAAAAAGCCGGGATCTCTCCCGGCTTTTAAACCCCGTACATCCAATTCCCGTAAACAGATCTGTCCGGCTCTGTTTGTCAGAATTCCCTCTAAAACTCATTGGAACGAATATTCAGCCTCCAGTCGAGATCGCCGCGGGCAAGTCCCATGACGAGCGATTCCGCTGTGGCAATGTTCGTAGCAATCGGAATATTATACTGGTCACAGCATCTTGAAATTGCGAAAATATCAGGCGAATTCGGACTTGTCATAATCGGATTGTAAAAGAAGATCACCATATCCATGCAATTGCGCTCAATCATATCCATAAACTGCTTGTCTCCGCCGACGCTGCCGGGGAGAAATTTGTAAACCTTGAGATTTGTGACTTCTTCAATCCTGCGTCCGGTGATGCCGGTCGCGTACAGATTATGCTTGGAGAAAATATACTTGTAGGCCAGACAGAAATTTTCGATGAGGTTTTTCTTGTTGTTGTGGGCAATAAAACCAATATTCATCTCGCCACCAGTCCTTTCCTGTTTCGTTCTCCTGTTTCATAATATTCCAGATACAGTATAGCAAAAATCCATAAAAAAGTAAAGCTGTTTTAATGAATTTTATAAAATTGCACTAATGTTGCTCCATATAACTACCCTATAGCGGAACTGTACCGACGGATACCGCGCCGCCAAAAAGGACGCCGGCGGACAGCGGCACCGCTCGCCCGGCGATAAAACCCCCTTGAAATATCCTGTGGTTTGGTATATGATTCCACAAGCGGGAGATCAGCGCGGATTTGAAGGAATCCAGAGGAACTGAGAAAGACCGTGAATTCGTTCAGCTGCAAGGAGGAATCATTTTATGAGTAAAATTTTGAACGAAGAGAACATGACAAAACTTGCCGAGGCGAAAGAAGAAATGGTCGAGGCTGCGGAAAAGGCCGCGAAAGCGGCAAAGAAAACGGTGGAGACGGCAGGGAAAAAGGTAAAAGACGCAGCCCAGAAAACAGAAGAGCTGAAATCGGAGGCAAAAAACGCCGTTTCCAGAGCCGCCGCGAGAAAACCGCTGAAGGAAACCGTTTATCTGCAGTATGCGGGTAAGGAGATTGACAAGGATATCATCTTAAAGCGGGTAAAAGAAGTGTGGACGAAGCAGATGAAACGCAAAGTCGGAGAAATTCATACGCTCACGCTGTATCTGAAACCGGAAGAGAACCGGGCGTATTTTGTTGTGAACGGCAATATCACAGGTTCTGTGCCGATGTATGAGCAGACCTCTGCGAACTGACACTGCCTTCGCAAAGCAGGCCGCGCCAAAAGGCAGGGAACGGCTGTCCCTGCCTCTTTGCGGCTGCCGGTTTAACAACAGCCTAAAACGCGGTGAAATTTTCCGGATCTTTGCATGCCGGCGGACGGCCGCTTACATCTGCGCCGTGCTGCCTGTCCCGACGGACTGTGCCGGCGTGCCCATACCAGCGCCGGTTCCCATGCCCTGGGCCGTACCTGTGCCGGTTCCGCTTCCGCTGCCGGAAGACTGCATCGCGGCTCCCGTTCCGGACATCTGGCGCTCCTGCGCCTCAATCATTTTCCGGACCATATTTCCGCCTACGGAACCATTCTGTCTGGACGTCAGGTTGCCGTTGTAACCGTTTGTGAGCGGTACCCCCAGTTCGTTTGCTACTTCGAATTTGAAACGGTCCATAGCACTTTTAGCCTCCGGTACAGCCGTTGTGTTAGATGAACGATTTGACATTTCAAACGCCTCCTTTGTTTTTTATTCTTCATTTTTCTGTCGTCATTTTTATTTGCAGTTTTTAGCTGCACTCCTAGTATGTGCGCTGTTTCAGATTATAAACTGGTAATAGATGGCTTTCCGGGATTTTTGCCGGATGCTTTTTATCGGTCTTTTTTGCCGTGCCGTTTTACCCTATTGACATCACCTTCATTAAAAATTATAATAAGACAAAATCAGAAACCCCGCTGCAGGCAACGGGGCGTCAGGTATGCAATGTCATGCCTGATCCCCATGTACGACCGGCCTGCTGCCCATAAAACCAGGAAAGGAAGAAATCATAAGAGATCATGAGAGTTATCGCAGGAAAGGCGCGCAGGCTTTTGCTTAAGACAGTTCCGGGGCTTGATACAAGGCCGACGACAGACCGGATCAAAGAGACTCTGTTTAATATTCTGCAGAATGAGCTTTATGATATCCGTTTTCTTGATCTGTTCTGCGGAAGCGGCGGGATCGGGATTGAAGCTTTAAGCCGCGGCGCCAGGGAAGCCTGTTTTGTCGACAGCAGCCGGGCTGCCGCCGCATGTGTCAGAGAGAATCTGGAATTTACGCGCTTAGCGTCACAGGCGCGGGTATTTTCGTGCGACGTTATGACCGCACTGGCCCGCCTTGAGAAAGAGGAACCGTTTCAGATCATATTTATGGATCCTCCTTACGGGAAAGAACTGGAGCATCAGGTGCTTGCGTATCTCGCGTCCCGGCCGGTATCTTTCGTGGATCAGGGAACGCTGATCATTGTGGAAGCGTCGATTGAGACCGATTTTTCCTACGCGGAAGAACTGGGATATGCCGTTTTGCGGGAAAAAAACTACAAGACAAATAAACATGTTTTTCTAAAATTACAAAGGAAGGGTTACGATTTGTAACGACAGGGATTTTTATGAAGATTGCTGTATATCCAGGCAGTTTTGATCCGGTGACAAAAGGACATCTCGACATTATTCAGAGAGCCTCCGCGCTTGTTGATGAGCTGGTAGTCGGCGTGCTGAATAATAATGCAAAAACTCCGTTGTTTTCAGCCGAAGAACGTGTTAATATGATAAAAGATATCACGGAGGACCTGGAGAATGTGAGGGTGGAAGCGTTCTCGGGGCTTTCTGTTGATTTTGTACGTAAATGTAATGCGGGCTTTATTGTCCGCGGGCTCAGAGCGGTTACGGACTTTGAATATGAACTTCAGATGGCACAGACAAACAGGAGCATAAGCCGCGAAGCCGATACGATCTTTTTTACAACAGCGCTGAACTACGCCTATATCAGTTCCACGATCGTAAAGGAAGTCGCATGGTACGGCGGTGATATTTCCGGTTTTGTGCCGCAGAAAGTGGCTGAACAGGTATACCGGAAGATTCATGACAGGAGAGACAGGACCGAGAATTATTGAGAGTAAGGAGAGAGCATTATGAGCAGCAGAATTGAGCAGATTATTGAAGAGATCGAAGAGTTTGTGGACAGTTGTAAGTTTCAGCCCCTTTCATCGACAAAAATCGTTGTAAATAAGGAAGAACTGGAAGAACTTCTCCGTGAACTCCGCATGAAAACTCCGGATGAGATCAAACGTTATCAGAAGATCATCAGCAACAAGGACGCGATTCTCTCGGACGCGCAGACCAAAGCAGAGGCAATTATCGCGGATGCGAACGCGCAGGCGCAGAGAATCGTAGGGGAGAGCGAGATCGTACAGGCCGCGATACAGCAGTCAAATGAGCTGATCGGCCAGGCGAACGCGCAGGCGCAGGAGATTCTCGACAAGGCTACGGAAGACGCCAATAATATCCGTGTCAGCGCGATCCAGTACACGGACGATATGCTGGAGAACCTTGAAAAGATTATGAGCCATACGCTTGAAGCGGCTGGGGCGAAATACAGTAATTTTATCAATTCTATTCAGTCCTGCTATGATATTGTAAACAAAAACAGGATGGAGCTTTCTCCGCAGGCAGCGCCGGCCTCCGGTTATACAGCGCCTCCGGAGGAGGAACCGTCAGAGGAAACGTCCGACGGCGAGACGGAGGAATAGGATTCCGGTTGCGAGCGATACCGCGAGCAGGGTGATGATCACCCTGCTTTTTAAATATATGCAGGCGGTCTTCCGGTCCATGGACGCGATGCTGACGGTCTGGGCAAACGCGGAAAAGCCGCCGAAAGCGCAGACGGCGCAGAGCACGGGCGCGGTCAGGTTCCAGGGGAGTCCCCAGGCGATGACGGCGGATACTCCGTTTGTGACCTCCAGGCTCCCGGCAAGGAGCTTCCCCGGGATGCTTTCCATGGGGAAAACCGTATCTGCCGCGGCGCCAAGCAGAGAAAAGACCGTGATGTAAGCGCCGAGGCGTACGGTGCCGGATACGGCGTCCCCGATCGATGCGTCGGCATCCTGAAAACTGACGGAAAATGTCCCGCGGCGGATTTTTTCCTGCTGTTCAAAAGAGCCGGGAGCAGGCCGGACTGCCAGACCGTACAGCAGGGAAGCGCCCAGCACGCAGAAGACGAAAAATGGGCCGTATTCCGGAAGAGCAAGCTGTTCCCGCGCCAGAAAAGTGAGAAGGAAGGCGGGGCTTACATTATTGACAAACCGGTAAAGAAAAACCGCTTCCTGATCTGAAATCCGGTGTTTGGCATGCAGGTCATGCGTGACTTTTGCCCCCATCGGAAAACCGCAGAGAAATCCGATGACGATCGCGAAGCTTCCGGAAGCGGAGCAGCGGAAGAGACGGCAGACGGGGCGGATCAGCCAGCCGGGAAGCTGTTCGATAAGGCCGGATCTTACGGTCAGTCCGGACAGGATCATAAACGGAAACAGGACAGGGAGAACCGAACGGTACCAGAGAGCGAGCCCTCTGCTGACCGATTCCAGCGACTCTTTGGGGAAACGGAGCAGATAAAAGAAAAGCAGAACGATCAGTACAGCGAAACCATATTTTTTGCGCATCGGCGGATCCTTATTCTACGGCCTGTTTCCAGCATTTTATGCGGATCCCCGAAGGCTTATGCATCCCCGCAAAAGGCCGCGGATTCCGGTCATAAAATGCGGAATCTTTTCATATATATAAAAGAAATGCCGGCTGTGTCCTTAAAATATGAAAATCAGTAAAGTCCGAGTCGTTTATTTTTGTGCTCTTCTGATAATCCTGGCGGCGCTGTGCGGGAATTTTTCCGGCGTCCTGTACCGGAAAATGATCGTTTCCCGGATCTCCGCTCTCGAACCGGAAGACGACGCCTTCCGCAGCATGCAGTCTGACGAGCGCTGGATCCGCTCTCTTGCCGCGCTGTGCCGGACGAGCGGGAATCCGCCTTCCGAATTTGTAACCCCGTGCATGCTCCTCGGAGGGTTTGACATTCCTTCCGGAATCCTGAAATTCGGCGTCGAAGATTATCTGAGACTGCGCTATCTGTTCCTTCGGCAAAACCGAAAAAATTACGAACGATTCCAGGCTGCCTACCAGGCTGTGTGGGATGATGTCGTCTGTTTTCCGGTGGAGGAATCCGCCGTGTCCTATGAAAACAGCTGGATGTTCGAGCGCAGCTACGGCGGAAAAAGGGGACACGAGGGAACCGATCTGATCCCGCCCCGGAATCTTTCCGGATACTACCGCGTGGTCAGCATGACAGACGGCGTCGTCGAGAAGATCGGATGGCTTGAGAAAGGAGGGTACCGTATCGGAATCCGCGGCCCGTCGGGCGGCTATTATTACTACGCGCATCTGGATTCCTACGCGGATGACTTTTATATCGGTCAGCCGGTAACGGCCGGTCAGTTCCTTGGTTATATGGGAGATACCGGTTACGGGCCAGAGGGGACGCGCGGCCGGTTCTGCGTGCATCTCCACCTGGGCATATACATTGAGACGGAACGTACAAAAGAGCTGAGCGTGAATCCGTACTGGATACTGCGTTATGCGGGTTTGTAACGATTGCAACTTACAGGGATGTGTGCTAAAATCTATAAAATCAGTTTGACAGGAGAATGAAACATGGAAATACAGCTGTGGCGTGAGATTTTGATGCCATATGATC
>CANRGB010000072.1 GCA_947630005.1 uncultured Lachnospiraceae bacterium | reverse complement strand
TCCATATAGCTTTCGGACAAATATCCGGCAAGCTGCTTCTGGAATGGCGTCTTAAAGGAATACTCCGGATCCAGATAATACTCAAAGGCAAGCGCCATATCCGCCTCATACAGAGAGGTGATCGCGCTGTATGCGACGCATCCCCACGCACCGTCAGAAATCTCATAGTCCTTGCCGTCGATCGTAACACTTGTGGAATAGGAACCGTCCTCATTTTTATACACGCCGACCGCACCGGCTTCGATCTGGTAATCGTAATAGTCCGGGTGATCGGATGTCGCCGCAAACATAGCCGCGTGCGCGCCGCCGCCCGAGCCGCCGGTAGAGACGAGGTAATCCACATCTCCGGGAAGATTGCCAAGCAGGATATTGTACCTCACATAGCGCGCTGCCGCCTTCTGGTCAGCCAGGCAGGAAGGGGCATCACCGGTAAAATAAGCATTTCCGTCGTCATCCACAGCGCTGTCCTGCTTGCCGCGGTTCCCGCAGGACACATTTATGTATCCGTCCGCAGCGTAAACGGCAGAGGCAGCCTGATTGCTCTGCGAACCGTAACCTGCCGCGCCGGTATTCAAAATGACTGGTGCGGTAGCCGCGGTATAAACCTGCCCGTTCGTGCTGGTGACCTGCGCGTCATAGTCAATGACCAGCGATCCTTTCACCACTTTGGAGGCGTCCTCTGCCGCAATATCAGCCTCCCCATTGCTGTCCGTATCAATGCCGGTCACATAAGCGCCTGGAACACAGACCGACACCCCCTGCTGCTCTGGCAGTTCCGGATAGGCAGCCGCCGGCACCGGGGAAAGTACCCACGCGTCGGCATCTGCCGAGTAAGCCCATTCCTGATCTTCATTATTTGCAAGGTTTAAGGTTTTCTCAATGTACTCTCTGTCGGAGACCTCACTGTCTCCCGTCTTCGCGTAAATGCAGAGCGGCGCCATAAGTGCCAGCACAAAAGCAGCCGCTGTGAATCGTATTTCCCGTTTCATAAACAAACCTCCTGCTCATATTCGAACTGTATCAGCTACAACAGGATACCCTGTGGATACGGAAGATTTGTGATAAAAATTTGAAATCTGTGTGAACGGTAACTTGAATTTACGGTTTCAGCCAGCCTGCATTTTCGGTTGTACTCGCAACATTCAAAGATTTTGTTTTATCTGTACCAAACCTCCTTACTTTTCAGGACTGCCAGGATGCAAACAGTATGATATGTAAAGTCAAACCCGACACGTCTATACGATTTCATTGACTGTCAAATGCTCATTATGGTAAATTATAACCGACTTTTATACAAAAGTAAAAACCATAATTTACAATGAGGTGATAGAAGTGGGTAAAATTATTTTTATCGACGTTGACGGAACTCTGATAAATTACGCCTGCCAGCTTCCGGACTCCGCACGAAGCGCGATCCGTCAGGCGAGGGCAAACGGCCACCGCGTCTACATATGCACCGGCCGTTCGGAGGCGGAAATTTACGATTATATCTGGGAGATCGGGCTGGACGGCATGATCGGCGGAAATGGAAGTTACGTCAAAGACGGCGGCCAGGTGGTTATGTGGCAGCACATCACGCTGGAACAGTGCAGGCACATTGTTGACTGGCTGCATGGACGCGGACTGGAGTTCTATCTGGAGGCCAACAGCGGACTGTACGCCTCCGAGCATTTCGAGGAAAAGGGTGCTCCCGTCATCCAAAAATATATGGGACGCAAAGGGCAGGACAGCGGGGACATCTCGATACGCGCCATCTTTCCCCTGATGATCTTCGGGGAGACAAACCTGTACAGAGATGACCTGAGCAAGGTCAGCTTTATTCTCGGCAGCTATCAGGATCATCTGGATTCCATCCTGGAATTCCCGGACCTCCAGGCCGGTACCTGGGGCGGACAGGGAGAAACTGCCTTGTTTGGAGATCTCAGTGTAAAAAATATCGATAAAGGACACGCGGTCGATGTTCTGCTGAAGCATCTGGGAGCCTCCATCGAGGACACTTTCGCGTTTGGAGACGCCAAAGTGGATATCCCGATGCTGAAGAAATGCGCGGTCGGCATCGCCGTCGCGAGCGGCGGCGATGAGATCAAAGCTGCCGCCGACTACGTGACGGGCTCCGTGGATGACGACGGCATATACAATGCCTTCAAACATTTTCATCTGATTTAATGCTGGCAGTCAGCCAGAATCCTCAAGGGAGAATCCTGCATCCGCTGCAGAAATCTCCCTTGTCAGGTTACTGTTCACTCTCCTGCGGGTCGTGAACGTAACAGCGCTCCGCGATGCACAGAAATGCTGCTTTGCAGCATTTCGCGCCACAGTCCTCGGGATTTCTGTGCATTTCGCACAGAAATCACCTCGCGGGACAGTGAAGGTATGAACTGTAACCTTGTCAGTACTTACTGAATTACACCCGTCTGCTTACCTCTGCTTTACAGTTCTTCTTACAGAACGCGATCCCGTATTTCACAATCTTTTTCATTCCGTCCTTTATAAGTGCCGCGTCGTACCGCTTTCTTTCGATCTGCTCAAGAGCCGCGGCGCACCCTTTTTCGAGATTGCCATCCTGCGCATATTTGGTCTCGATCACCACGCCGATCCTCTGCGGCGTCTGAATCAGGATATCGCTGTAACCCTCCCCCGATTCCGCATTGGATTTGATTCCCCATTCTGTCTCATACTGCAGAAGACCCAGAAGCATGCCATGATAAAAATTCTCTTTCCTGTCTGTACTGACCGCGATGTCGCGGATACTGATCGAATTCCAAAGATACGCATTCATCATCTCCTCGATCAAAGCAGCGTCTCCGTCCAGAAAGGCCTGGCAGAACCGCTCCAGCTTCTGCACATCCGCCCTGGCCGTCTCATTAAACCATTCTCTGATCTGGCTGATAAACAAAGAGCGGATCTCCCGGTTGGGAATACGCAGACTGTACCGCTCCACTCCGTCAGCCAGATCCGGCCGGCCGTTCTGCGTCAGGTATCCCGTGGTAAACAGCACGCTCCAGAGATTCTCAATCGAATGGTCAAGCTCACTGTAAGTCAGTTCCTGATTCACGGGCTTGACAATGCTCTCCCCTGCAATCAGCCGTTCCATCTCATTTTTTGTCTCCCGTCCGGCCTTCCCGATAAAGCGCCGGATCATGGCATTTCCGCTGGTATTGGCCCAGTAGTTCCGTGGAACCGCATTTCTGTCTTTCAGCAAAGCCTGCACATATCGGGCAACATCCCAGGGACAGTAAACCGATCTTCCGCCAAACTGATAACCGTCATACCATTCCTGTATCGTCTCAAAAGCATCCTCCTGCCCGTAAAAAGACAGCAGTTCCTTTACCTCCTGCTCCGTAAAGCCGAAGCTGTCATTAAAATACGGATCTGTGATCGTCATTACATTCAGATTGTTCAACCCCGTGAAAATACTCTCCTTTGAAATGCGCAGACACCCCGTAAGAACGGCAAAATGAAGACTGTCATTGCTTTTGAGTACATTACCAAACAGGCTGCGGATCAGAGAAACCATTTCCTCATAGTAACCCGCCTGGAATGCTTTTTCCAGAGGGACATCATACTCATCAATCAGCAGAATGACTTTGCGTCCAAAATGCCTGGCAAGAAGCTGCGTAAGCGTATGGAGACTCTCCACAAGCATGGCATCCGTCATTGTAAATATGGCGTTCTGCGTGCTTCCCACGTCAATCAGCTGCAGATACATCGCCCGCTCCTGCGAAGACAGTCTGTCGCTGTCCGCCAGAAAGCCAAAGCGCAGCGCCTCCTTCCCGATCAGTCCTCGCAGCGCTGCACACGCACTCTGAAAACTTAGTCCGTCCACACTCTTCAGCGTGACAGAAATCACCGGATACTGCCCCATATATTTCTCACATAATTCTCTCTCCTGCGAGATCTTCAGCCCGTCAAACAGAGTTTTGTCGCAGCCGATCTCAAAAAACGCTTTCAGCATGCTCAGGATGAGAGTCTTCCCGAAACGGCGCGGCCGGGTAAAAAGATTCACTTTCCCCCAGCTGTCAAGGAACTCCGCGATAAACATTGTCTTATCCACGTAATAAAAATCCTGCGATGAAAACTCTTCAAAATTTTCAATGCCGACCGGAAGCTTTTTGCTCATGCGCTCCGCCCCTCTCATTACGGCTTTTCCCAACATTACCGTTTTTATTATAATATATTATCATTACCGCTTTAACGCAATTCTCTTCTTTTCTTTCCGGAAATTCGATAAAAAAAGAAAAACGCTGCAGGCCGTACAGAAAAAAGGGGACGCACAGTCCCCCCTTTTTAAGATCCATTATCTTTTCCCGTTTTATCCGAGGAAACATTCTCAGCAGCCACTGTTATTCCATCATTGCAAGCAATTCCTCTGGCAGGACAGCAGAAACTTTTGAATTTGCAAAATCTTCCTTATTCCGTGTAACGATGTACTCCGCCCCAACGTTTTCAGCACACCTGTCTTGCAGGCAATCTTCAAAGTCTTTAAACTTGTCCATTTGAATTGCTTTCAGCACTTCATCACGGCTAGCTCCTGCCACATGTAAAATACTACATAAATCCATCAGCCATTTCCGCCTTTTTAACTCAGGAACCTTTCTAAATATATACCACAGGTTTGGCACTGAATGAAAGGCAATATAGCCTTTCACCTCCCCGTTTGCACACCTCTGTATAAGTTTTGCAGAGTTCTCATAAAACGGTTCCCTTGTTGCCAAGAAGTCCACCACAACATTTGTGTCAACTAAAACTTTCATAGCGTTCTGCCAGTGCCTCCTCCAGCTCCCTGTCCGGGTCGAAGCCCTCCGGTAAATACTGTCTGATCTCCATACGCGCCTCATTCAGCCTGTCAAACGCCCGCATGCTTTCCGCCGTGGGCTGGGATAACTTATCATCCACAGGCGTCTTCTGAGGCATAAGCCTTTGAATGATTTCTATTAAAAAGCTCACATTGTCATCCGACAAACGCTCTATCATCTGAACAGCCTGTTCCTGCAGCACAGACATAATTTCAGCACCACCTTTCTGATACTTCCTGCATATATTAATTCTGTACGTTTTCATAAAACTATTATATACTATTATAAACGCTTTTCCCAGATTTGTATATAATTATTTGTAGGAAAAGACTGCCACAAAGCCATTGCGACAGCCCTGCTAAAGAGTCATACCAGCTTTGTCTACAAGCTGCAAATCCGTTTTCCGTTTCTATTTTTTAGCGTAAAAGGAGCGTTGCCCTATAGATAACTCATCCATTTCTGCCGCACTGGCACGCCTGAACCGCATACCGCCATTGAAATGCTCATCACTGCTGCCGCAGTCAGTTTTAAAACTTTCCTCATTACAATCTCCTTTCCGCCGCCATTTTGCTGACGGCACTGCCTGACTCTAAAACAATATATACCTCACTCATTTCGAATAAAAATAATATTGACTTGATTTCACATAGCTGTTGACATAATAGGACGATCGTGCTATTTTATATAAAAAATAGGATTTTCGTCCTAATCAGGTAAGGGAGGGAACATGCCATGCAAAATTCACTTACAGAAAATCCGCTCGCTGTGAAACCGGTCAAAAGTCTGATCTGGATTTACGCGATTCCGGGAATCATCAGTCAGTTAGTCAATTCCGTACATAATATTGTGGATCAGGTTTTTCTTGGCTGGAGTAATGCGGGGGATCTCGGGATCGCGGCGACAAATATCGTTTTCCCGCTTTCCGCAATTATTACGGCGCTGTCCGCTCTGGTTGGAATGGGAGCGGTATCGAGATTCAGCATTTTGTTAGGCAAAAACGAAAAGGACGATGCAGCTGACCTTTTAGGCAATGCCATCGCTCTTTTGATACTGACCGGTGCCGCAATTGCCGTCTGTGCATCCGTTTTCCTCAGGCCCATGCTGCATCTTTTCGGGGCAACAGACCTGATTATGCCATATGCGCAGCCATATGCGCGCATCATTTGTCTTGGCGTTCCCTTTGGTCTTTTCGCAACGGGAATGTCGTACTTTATCCGGGCGGATGGAAATCCCAACTACTCCAGCGTCGTGCTGCTCTCCGGCGCTGTCTTTAACATGATTTTTGATCCTGTTTTTCTATATTTGTTCGATATGGGCGTCGCCGGTGTCGCGCTGGCTACCGTGCTGGGACAGGTTCTGTCCTTTGCTCTTGCGCTGTACTATCTGCTCAGGCGTTTTCAAACTGCTTCGCTTTCAGCCGGAAATCTGATACTCCGTTTTCCGATTGTGGGTACAATCCTTTCGCTGGGCTCAGCGATGTTTACAACACATATTCTGGCGATTACCGCTCAGATCATCCAGGTAAATTCATTGAAACATTACGGGGCTCTATCCGTCTATGGAAGCGAGGCGGCCATCGCCGCCGCCGGAGCTGTCGGGAAGCTGAGCATTGTTTTCCTGTCAAGCATTATCGGTATTTCCGTTGGTTCCCAGCCGATCCTCGGCTTTAATCTGGGCAATAAAAAGTATGATCGTGTAAAAGATACATACCTGCTGGCTCTGCGGTATGGAACGATGGTGGCGGCCGCGGCATTTTTGATTCTGCAGTTATTCCCCTCCCGGTTACTGAACATTTTCGGATCAGACGATTCCCTTTTTCTTGATTTTGGTGTACGATATATACGCATCTGTCTGGCGATGCTGTTTTTAAACGCAGTACAGCCGGTCACATCGACATTTTGCACGGCAATGGGAAAGGCAAAGCTTGGTTTCTGGATGGCCGTGATTCGCCAGGGGATCCTGCTGATGCCGCTGCTGCTGATTTTACCCTTGTTTTTAGGGATCGATGGGATTTTGATCGCCGGAGCTGTTTCCGATGGGATCGCGGGCCTGGCCGCCCTGTCCATTGGACTCCGGGAGGTCAGGCGGCTGAACAGAATGCAGAAAGAACTGCTGGAGGAAAAATGATATGGGAAGAGATACCCGGCAAAAGATATTGGATTCGGCGCGCGAACTTTTTAACGTGCACGGCTATAACGGGGTGTCGCTGCAGGATATAGCAGCTGCCGTCGGCATCAGCAAAGGAAATCTTACCTACCACTTCAGCAAAAAAGAGGAAATTATGGAGGAACTGCTGTCCGAGAATCGCCCCTCCGATCAGCCCGGTCAGCCAAAAACGCTGCAGGACATGGATACTCTGTTCCTTCATATGCAGCAGGTTGTCAGCCAGCATTCCTATTACTTTTTATACCATGCGCAGCTGTCACAGCTGTCCCCAAAAATCGCTGAAATACAAAATCGCAGTTATCGCACGATCCGGAATCTTCTGAAGGAGGCCTTCTGCCTTTTCTGTGAAGAAGGTTTGTTTCGGGAAGAACTTTTTGCCGGAGAATACGATTGCATGGTAGATGCGCTGCATATGGCAATCTCTTATTGGGGGCCGTTTTCTTCCCTGCAGAAATCAATAGGGATCGATATGGAATACAGACGCCATGCATGGAGTATTCTTTATCATTTGCTGACCGAAAAGGGACGCACTGAACTAAAAAATATCATTCAGATCGGGAAGAACGAATAAAACTGACCGGCGGGGAATTCCCAGGCGTTTTTTACAAGAGCAGCAGTTTTGCAGGGACGGCGGTTTTTGCAGGACGGCTGATTGATCCCGTGGTGACGCCAAAAACAAAAAAGATTCGAAAAACAGGAGCGGCAGCTTAAAGCGCTGCCGCCCCCCTTTGCATTGTATCATAACCGTCAGACTATCCATGCCCTGCCCGCAGGTCGGCTGCCTGCCCGCAGAACGCTCTTCTTCTGCTCCGCCTGTAATGCCGCAATAATTCTGCCTCGCGTTTTTATCAGGTCAGCGGCGCCGTCCCGGATATCAGAACGAATTCTCCGTCAGCCATTTCACGGCTTTCTCGACCAGCTCCGTGATATCCGTTCCGTCGGCCGCGGTCACCTGCTGCTTCGGCAGTCCCTGGAAGAAATCCAAATGCGCCTTCTCGGCAAACGCGTTCTTCAGATAGTTGTTGTCGTCCGAAAAGCCCGGATCCGGCTGAATCTGGCAGATACTGTAGGCCTGAAGGATCGCCGTCACCGGCACATTGTGGTACATAAGACCCTGATACTTATCGATCTCGCTCTGTTTGATCGGCGCGCTCTCCCGATAAATCCTCATCGCCTCCGCGAGAGCCTTTTTCTCTTCCTCCGACAGCGGCTGCGCCTCATTGCTCGTTCTGAGATTGTCCTTCATCTGTTCTAACGTACTCATGCCGGAGAGAACCGTGATCACATCCTCTTTCTCCAGACAGAAGCGCAGAGACCAGGAAGCGACGGACGCGTCCGGATTTACCGCTTTCAGAACCGCTTCCGCTTCCTTCGGCAGCTTCGCAAGGCCGCCGCCCTTGACCGCCTCCATGATCACAACCTTCTTCCCATGCTTACGGATCACATCGTAGCACGCATGCGCCTGCACCAGTTCGCTGTCCCAGTCGATCGGATTCAGCGCGATCTGCACAAATTCGGTCTCCGGATGCTCCGTCAGCACACGGTCCAGAAGCTCCGCGGAAGAATGGAAGGAGAAGCCCAGATGACGGATCTTCCCGTCCTCTTTCCACTTTTTCGCATGCTCAAACAGATTTGTCGTCTTTATGATGCCGCCTTTTCCGTCCACGCCGTCATAGTATACGTTCTGAACGTTATGGATCAGATAATAATCAATATAATCCACGCCGAGATTAGAAAGCTGGCTCTCAAAAACAGACTCGATCTGCTCTTCCGGGACAAGATTGAACGTCGGGAACTTTGTCGCAACCGTATAGGAGCCGCGCGGATGCCGTTCCACCAGCGCCTTCCTGACCGCCTCCTCGCTCTTTCCCTCATGGTACACAAAGCTTGTGTCAAAGTAGGTATACCCCTGCGCGAGAAATTCATCCACCATCTGATTCAGCTGTTCATAATCAAAATCCGTCTGCCCGGACAGCACCGGCAGTCTCATCATTCCAAATCCAAGATTCTTCATCTCAATCCTCCTTGTTCACATCCTTATTTTGCGGGAAATTCCTCATGCCTGCACCGCAGACGGCTCCGGACAAACCGCGGCGCAAAAGCACAGAAAGAAGTCCGTTTCCCTGCTGTGCTTCTATCATACTCCGATTTTTTTCTTCTATCCAATACCTGAACTCTATATCTGATCCATGCTCAGAAAGCATAACACGGGCAGGCCGTGTTTTTTCCTCCTGCCCGCGCGGCCCAGGCGTTGCGTCGGCAGCTGCTTTCCTTACGCGGGCCTGGCCATAAAGCGAAAAAAACAGGGGATACTTTACGCACCCCCCTGTCTGTTCCATCAGCCCTGATTGTCTGATCTCACATATTCTCTGTTTCTTAGTAGCTGATCGCTACGGAGCCGGTTCTCTCATCTGCCGTCGTTGTGTCCGTCACATTGCGGGCAACTTTGCCGGACTCTGTCTCTTCGATGCTGACTACATCCTTCTTCTCGGTCTTGACCGTCTTGAACTCCATCTGAACGGATACTGTGCCCTCTTCCACATCGAGCACCTGTCCTTCGGACTCAAGCGTAATATCATAGAAAGCGTAGCTCGCGTCTTCGTCTGCCTCAAGGCCCTGGCATGCCGCAGCCTTCGCTGCCTCATACTCCGCGCTTCCTTCTTCCAGCTTGGTGACCTTCACTTCCGTGTCGGCCGGAAGCTGTGCCTCTTTGGACGCGACTACCGTAACCGCTACCTCGTCATCTTCGTAGGTGAGCGTTCCGGAAACACAGGTCTCAGAAGCCTCAACGGCCTCCTCCTCGAGTACTTCCACTTCTTCCGCTTCAGCGGCCAGAGGCGCTTCTGCCTCTCCCTCTGCGGGATCGAGATCCGGCTGAGCTGCTCCCGGCAGCAGATTGTCTTCAATCAGCACGATCTCTCCTACGTTGATCCCTGCTTCCCCCGCTCCTGGCATTACCTCTGCCGCGGGGGCGTCCGCCATGAACACCTCTTCATCAGCAGATCCCGGAACCATGTTCTGAACAGCCTGGATTTCTTCCATGCTGTCTATGATCATCTCGGCATGAGCTGTCATTCCAAACTCTGTCCCGATCATCACCATCATAGCAGCCGCGAGTGAACAAACCGTCATTTTCCCCATCATGTTCCATGTCTTCTTCATATTCGTCATCTCCTTTATTTTGGTTTAGTTGCCGGCTCCTATTATATATTATTCCCTTCAGCTTCTGTCCGCCGGCCCTGTCGGGAAAATTATTATTTTTTTATTATTTTGTTCCCCTGTTGTATCTTCTTGTTAAGATAATAACACATACCCTGTCATATATTGGTCATTTTTACGAAACTTTTTTGCGATTTTTAAAAATTTTTTTTGACGCGTTTCTCATCCCTTATCCGGCTGCTCTCCCGGAGATTTTTCGCACCCGAATACTCGATTCTCTTCTTTTTCTCTGGACAAAATCAAATACATATGATATAATGCATTTAATAATCGATATTAAATAATCATTCATCATTTATTATCTTTTATTTTATTGTCTGTTAAATCTTATATTACACTTCATGCTGATTATCTGATTTATTTCACAGCCCACTTGCAATCATCCGGCAGTACTGCTACAATGAAGGAGGAAGGAACATTTGAAAGCGGACACCGTAACAAAAAATTTTATCAGGGACAACCACATCTTCGCCGACCTGTTCAACCAGTATATCTACGGCGGCAGGCAGGTCCTTGTGCCCGAACAGCTCAGGGAGCGCGATTCCACGGAGCTCTCGCTCCCCTACGGGGACGACGGGGCCGTGGTCCCCGTCCAGAAGTTCCGCGACGTGAGAAAGCTGTATGCGGCAAAGACGGACGGAAAGAGGAACTACGTCCTTTACGGAACGGAAAACCAGACAAGGCCCCACCTTGCGATGCCTGTCAGAAACAGCCTGTACGACGCGCTGGCCTACGCGGGACAGGTGGAGGAAGCGGCAAGGTCGCACCGCCGCGCGATGGAGGAAGCCAGAAAAAAGGCAAAAGCGGAGCAGCTCCTGGGGGAGTCCCACGACACCCAGAAAACCGGCCCCGCAAAGGAAACCTCCCTGGACAAAGAAGAAAATGCCGCAGCAGAAAAGAAAAAACCCGGCTCCGTGGAGTTTCTCGGGGGCTTCTGGAAGGAGGACCGCCTGATCCCGGTCGTGACGCTGACCGTCTGGTGGGGGCCGGGGGAATGGGAAGGGCCGATGAGCCTGTTTGAGATGCTGGACGAAACGGACCCGGAAATCATTCCGTACATGAACGACTACCGGATGAACCTGGCGGCGCCGGGGATGATGACCGACGAGGAAATCCTGCGGTACCGGACCGGCCTGCGGGAGGTGATGTTCTTCATCAAATACTCGAAAGACAGGGAGAAACTGGCGGAGATTATGAATTCAGACAGAGAACGGTTTGAAAACCTGGAGCGGCGGGCGGCAGACGTGATCGAGGCTGTCACCGGCTCCAGGATGCACCATGAGGAAGGAGAGGAGACAGTGAACGTATGTAAAGCGATTCTTGATATCCAGCAGGAAGCATATGACAAGGGAAGACAAAGCGAGAGAGACAACACACTGCGGGAGAAGGAGCGCGCGGATGCGGCAGAAAACCGTGCAGATACAGCAGAGCGGGAACTTCGCAGGCTGCAGGAAGAGAACCGGAGGCTACGCGTTCAGCTGGCAGGGGGGAATTAAAATTATTTTGCCGGGAAGTTTTGTTTCAATCTGGAATATTCGGAAGGGCCAGAGACATCATTCATGTCTCCGGCCCTTAGTAAATCAAACATCTTACAGTAAGCGTCTCTTAGCAAACAGGGCAACCGCACTGCCGAACATAAGTACAAGTCCGCTCAGCAGATAGAAGATTGTGCCCGGCCCGCCGGTTTCAGGCAGCTCGTAACCGCTATTGTTGGCGACTGTAATCTCCGCACTGTATTTCACGTTTCCATCAACATCTTTGATTTGGGTGACATTAACTATGGTGTTTCCGGACGTCACCGGCCCGCCTTTGTCATCCACCAGTGTGGCAGTGACGTTCCCACTGTTGTCTACAGTAAGTTTAATCGGATAGCCGAGAATATTGTAACCATCAGGGGCCTTGCTCTCAACGAGGTAGTAATCCGTCCCACTTGTCAGTTTCGGGAAAGGAACAAGCTTATTATCGGCACCTTTCATAGTGTCTTCAAAGCTGCCATCGTCCTTAGATGTACCGGTCCAAAGGAGATTTTCATCTTTTAAATCTTTATCTGCATAGAGTGCAAATTCTGCACCTTCAAGATACACTGGATCTCCTCCGGCAGCGCCACTTCCACTCTTAATCTTCTTAAGCTCAATAGCAACCTCTATTTTGTTATTGGTAATGTTTAAGGTAAAGACCGTGTTCCCAGCAGATGACTCCTCTACTTTGCAGTGTTCCTCGTTCTCCAGCACCTCGACACCATCTTTGCCTACCTGGAAAACAATGGGATCTTTAAGTTTCTCATATTTTTCCGGTGCGCTGGTTTCTTCAAGGATGTAGAGTCCATAACCAAGCTCTTTGTTCTCAAATAGGAGGCCAACTTCGGTAGAAGTATAAGTGCCGAGAGAAGCTCCTTCTTTCTTATATTTCTCTTCCGCCCCGTCTTCTCCTTCAACTGCGGAATACAATTTAAACGTTGCGCCTTCCAGAGCATTGCCACCTTCATCCTGTTTGTAAACAGCGATTTTCTTCGTGGCAGGTGTGTTCGTTACCGTTACCTTCCCCGCCTCTATCTCATAAAGCGTATTCGGCTTACTGTTGGTCTCTGTAAGATCAACGATGGAACCCAGGTATGACGCTTCTATGCCCTCCGGAACTGACATATCGATGATACGGCCCTTCTCAACTTTGAACGTCAAAACAAGCGTTTCTACACCTTCTCCGACATAGCCGGAAGGAACGAACTCGTACAGCTTATAAGTGCCTCCGATCAGATAGCCGTACTGGATTGTGCCGCTCGTGTCGGTACGGTAGTAAGTCTCACCGACATCGCCATTTTTCCAAGACTCATACGCCTCATTCTGCGGGGTAACAGAACTGGTATTATCTGCAGAGTCTGTTCTCGCCAGACGGAACGGAACGTCTGCGAACGGAACATCATCCTGGGGCCCTCCGCTCGAACCGCTGAGGGATACGTCAGGCCTTTTATATTTTGTGAAGCCGAAGGTACTGCCCCACGCCTGAACAACGGGGTAATCATATGCAAGGTCGCCTCCTTCATCATTAATCTTATACTCAACCATGGCGCTGTCATTGGAATGAAAGCCGGGCTTGTCAGAGCTTGTACTGTTTTCACCATAGTCGGTATTATTATCGCCCTGACTGTTGTATCCCGTTGCAGTGGCGTCCCCATTTTTCAGATTGGCATAGTCGTCGTAGGCTCTGTTAGTGAGCTTCACGTTAAAGGAGAGCGTGTAGGTATATTCGTTGCTCAGACAGTAATCATCCATAAAGTGGACAGCGATGGTTTTCGTACCACTGTCATACGTCACATTCTTTATGACATTTACGTCGTTCAATGGATAAGTCTTTCCGTCTAGCACGACGTTTTCTTTACCCACATTAAAGCCGGAAGCCGAACCCTGCCAAAGAGTCTCAACGCTACCGCCATTCTTCGGCGTAGCCGTGACAAGGATATCCGGGTCTGTTTCATACAGATCCACGTACGCACTCAGATCATCTGAGATCGTCACGCCGGCTGGGAACATGATCTGCTGCAGGAATTGCTTAAGGCCGCCCGCTTTGGTGGCACTGTACATGGAGCCTCCAGGGTAGGACTCAGCCATATCCTTGAGCAGAGTGGTTCGATCCCATCCGTTGATTTTCTCCTTTTCCAGATCAATAGCCACCGTATAAAAGCTGATATTAGGGTTACGGGTCACAAAGGAATTACTTGCACCGTTAAAAATCTTCTTCGTTTCATTGAAATAAGGAGATTCATAAAAGCTTTTTGCAGGGGAATGATCGACATAGTTTTTTATCAGTTTACTACTAGAACCCGTATCCGTATAAGTATAATCTTCGGCACCGGCACCGTATCGTTTCATGTTTTTAGGATTCGTCCAATTCATGTCTTTTGCCATGTAATAGTAGACGGGAATACCGTCGGACATGAATACAACCACCTTTTTGTGATTGTCCGTACCTTCCGGCAAGTTGTGCAGTTTCTGATCCGCTTGGTAAAATCCAGCCACATAGTTGGTACAGGCTACACCCCAGCTTACGCCCTTATAAGGGGAAATCGTGTAATTTGTGGTATCACGATGTGTATAACTGGAGGTCCAACCAAACACCGTGCCACCTTCCTTGCTGTTATTGGGGGGGATAGCAGGCGTAGTATTGCCGTACGTGTTGCTCTTTCTGTCATAGAATTCCCCGGCAAACCAGACTATGGAAACAAAGTTCTTCTCCGCATTTGACGTTTTTCCCTTGTTGACCTTCAGAAACTCGTAAAGCAGACCATCGCTTCCGCTTGATTTTGTTCCCTCTAGGATATCATAGACCGTTCTCCAGCGTGTCTTGCCATCATTCATTGTTTCTTTCATGGAATCTGACCGGTCAATAACGATCACCAGGTCAATAGGCTCACATTCGCCCGTCATATCCAGATACAGGCGGTACAGATCGTCTTTTACCGTTTGTGCGTCAACATCCGTATCCTTGTTGTCAGTTCCAGTTCCGGCCTCGTTGTCACCGAGATAGTCGATATATTTATTGTGTTCAAACTCTCTGGCATTACTGCCGGCACCGGAGATAAAGGCAGTACCGGGCGCGTTGATAGGCGACGGCGTTCCTATAAAGAAATTGGAAAAGCTGCTGACGGTGAAAGCGGTAGCATTCTCCTCACTGAAGTCGTCGCCTTCGACTGTCTCTGCGCCGGTGTCCGCGAAGTGGATGACCGTGATCGGATCTCCTGCGGCGGCGCCGGTTTCATCAAGAAACTGGACCGTGACCGTAACGGGGGCGGCAGGCGAGACTTCGGATCCGTCGCTCAGATAGAAGCCCACGTTCAGCAGAGCCAGGGGGACAAAGATCTGCGTATTGTCTTCGCCGGCCTGTTCTTTATATATCTCGTCCGCCTCCTCAAGGCGCTGTGTGTAATATTCTTCCGTGTCGCCTTCCGGGAGGATCCGCTCTGCTTTCAGCTCCGCGCCTTCGGGGATGTTCGCCTC
>CANRGB010000071.1 GCA_947630005.1 uncultured Lachnospiraceae bacterium | reverse complement strand
TCCTGATCGATGACTTCTCCGATCACCTTTCCGTCTCTCATGACAATGATGCGGTCACAGTTGCGCTCAAGCTCCGCGATCTCCGAGGAGATCATCAGAACGGAGATGCCGCTCTTTGACAGCTCCTGGATCAGCACCTCGATCTCGGCTTTCGCGCCGACATCGATGCCTCGCGTAGGCTCGTCCAGAATCATAAGCTTCGGGTTCATGCACATCCATCTGGCCAGAAGCACCTTCTGCTGATTTCCGCCGCTCAGGTTCCTGATCGCCTGCTCCGGCGAAGGAGTCTTGATTTTCAGCCTCTCAATGTATCTGGCGACAATCTCATCCTGCTCTTTCTTTTTCACGAACCCGAACTTCTGCAGTTTGGGAAGAAGCGCGATCGTCATATTCTCTTTCACGGAAAGATTCGGCACAATTCCTTCTACTTTACGGTCCTCTGTGCAGAAACCCATTCCTTTTTTGATCGCGTCAGACGGAGAATGAATCCCGGCGGACGAACCCATCCAGAATACCTCTCCCTCATCCGGCATATTCACGCCGAACAGCACCTGCGCAAGCTCCGTCCTCCCGGAGCCGAGCAGTCCGGCAAGTCCCACAACCTCGCCCTGTTTGATCACGGCGTTGATTCCGTGCAGCCGCATGCCCTGTTTGATATTCTTTACCTCGACCAGCGGGGAAGCATCCGCGAAATCATAACCTGTCTTCTTTCTCTCAAGCGCAACCGTATCCTTGCCGACCATAAGAGAGATCAGACGGAACTGGTCAATCTCCTTGATATCATATTCACCGACGTACTCTCCATCCTTGAATACGGTCATCCTGTCGCAGATCTCATAGATCTCGTCCAGCTTGTGGCTGATGAAAATAACCGCGATGCCTCTGGATTTCAGCTGCCGGATGATGCCGAACAGCACCTGAACCTCTTTCTTGTCCAGAGAAGAAGTCGGCTCATCCATGATCACAAGCTTCGCGTTGATGCTGACGGCCCTCGCGATTGCGACCATCTGCTGGATTGCGGTCGAGTACGCTTTCAGGGGTTTCGTCACATCAATATGAATCCCGAAGTCTTTCAGTATCTTATCGGTCTGTTCGATCATCGCTTTCCGGTCGATCGCGCCAAAACCTGTCCGCGGTTCACGTCCGAGGAACAGGTTTTCATAGACCGTCTGGAACAGCACCAGATTCAGCTCCTGGTAGATCGTGGATATTCCGACTTCATTCGCCTCGATCGGCGTTTTGCAGTCGATCTCCTTTCCGTCAAAACGGATCGTCCCGCCGTTTTTCTGATAGATACCGGTCAGAACCTTGATCAGTGTCGATTTCCCGGCTCCGTTCTCTCCCATGAGGGCATGCACTTCACCTTTGTTCACGGTCAGCTGTACCCCTTTGAGAGCGCGCACTCCGGGGAATGTCTTTTCCAGTCCTTTTATTTCAAGCAAAACCTCTGCCATATAGCCCTCCCTTTCTAAAAAAGGGGTACCCCGCGGTACCCCTCTCCATCATGACCATCCTGATTAGAAGCCCATCTCAACATCAACATTATCTGCTGTGTAAAGGGTATCTGTATTTGTAATGTGTGCTTCGACCTCTTCTCCGTTGATGATCGCCGTGATCGTATCAAGCACAACCGGTCCGAAATACGGCGTGCACGTGCAGGAAGCAAGCTGCCTGCCGGACGCAACCGACTCAAGTGCCGCGCGCGTGCCGTCGATGCCGAGGGTCAGGATATCCTCGCCCGGCTTCAGGCCTGCCGCATCGATCGCGTTCATCGCGCCCTGTACCATATCGTCCGTCACACAGAACACCGCGTCGATCTTATCGCCGCCCTGCGCCTGGATCGTACTCTCCATAACCGCCTGCGCCTCGTCCATCAGCCAGTTGCCGTTCTGCTCCGCCACGATCGTGTACTCATATCCCGCCGCGTCGAGAGCATCGACAAAACCATCCTGCCTGTCCGTGGAAGTGGAAGAATCGTAACCGCCGTTGATGATCACGATATTCGCTCCGTCCGGAAGCGCTTCCATCAAAGCGTTCGCGCACTGCTCACCTTCCCAGAAGAAGTCGGACATGATAGCCGTTGTATAATGCACGCCTGCCTCGCCCGCGATCGCACGGTCGACAAGGATCGTCGGGATCTCGTTCGCCATAGCCTCCTCGAGAGCTCCCTGAAGCCCGTTGTCCTCAAGCGGAGCAACAACAAGGAAATCAACACCCAGCGCAACCAGGTCACGCACATTGGACTCCTGCGTAGCGATATCACCGCTGGCATCCCTTACCACAAATTCTCCGCCTGCCGCTTCCACGTACTCTTTGATACTGTCTGTCTCTGTGGTTCTCCATGCGGACATACTGTCAGTCTGCGCAAAACCGACGGTCTTACCCTCAAGGATATTGCTGGCAGCTCCGGTCTCTTCTTCCGCACATGCCGTGAAACCAAACACCGACATCGCCATCATTGCCGCCGTCATCAGTAACGCTAATTTTTTCTTCATTTTCATTCCTCCTGTTCGTGTTTCTTTAGTCTTCTTAATTTTATACTATTTTTTATAAAATATCAATATTTATTTTATCTTATATGAAATTTTGTCTGTTTTTGCTGATTATAATATATCTATATTGTGAAATATGCACAATTAGTTTCATAGGTTTTTATGTAATTACATAAATATATTCTGCGGAATTAATAAACGGGAATATATAGAAAGACCTGTGATCGAGCAGGAGGCGGCTTTTCCTCCTGCTCGCCTGCGCGGCCCGCATGCTGCGCCAGCAGCTGATTTCCTTATGCGGGCCTGTGATCGAACAGGAGGCGGTTTTTCCTCCTGCTCACCTGCGCGGCCCGCATGCTGCGCCAGCAGCTAATTTCCTTATGCGGGCCTGTGCATAAAAACGCCGAGGATCCTGCATAAGAGCAAAGATCCCCGGTGTATAGCCTTAACGATAAAGAGAGGGCGCCCAGGCAGCAATACAGGGATGGTTGTAAAGGAGGGAAACCATATTCGGACAGATCCACTTTGTATTGCCGCCGCCCTTCTATAATTGGAATGACAGGAACACGGCATTTATTCCTGTCATGCTGCACGCCTGTTTGTTTCTATCTTATTTTTATCTTGTTTCTACCTGTTTCAATCTTATTTTATCTTGTTTTTATCTGTTTCAATCTTATTTTATCTTGTTTCTATCTGTTTCAATCTTATTTCAATACTTATTCCATCTTAATTTCAATTCTGTTTCAATCCGCATCCGGCCTGCATCCGGCAGTTTCACGGAGTGCGATTAAACTGCGCTGTCTCTGAATCCCGCCGGCACTGACATCCTCCGGCGCATCTAACGCATCTCAAAATATGACGTCACTCTGTCTTTTCCGAATTCAATCTCCAGATCGTAAAAATAGGGATCGTCCGGAGTCCAGAGATGTACGCTCTGAAGCTGTATTTTTATATCCTGATCCGGAACAGTCCTGACCTGCGCCACGACGTTCCCCTGATCAAGCACCGCGATCCTGACCGGGCGCATCTCCTCATGCATTCTGGAAACGACATAACGCTTCTGGGAAATTCCGTTCTGAGAGTGAAATTCCGGCTTTCCATCCAGAGCATCTGAGATTACGTAACGCTGAATGGAGACATCTCCGGAACCGTCCGCATTTTTCTGCCCCGCATCCCGCAGGAAACGCACATTCTTCTTCGCGGACGGCGCTCCGTCAGTGTCCCTGCCTGAACATACACGAATTTTCACTGCGTTCTCATTCAGCAGAGGAGTGATTCTGACTGAGTCTACATAGCTGTCTCCTGTATTCTTTCTGCCCCGTCTCGTAATAAGCTGAACCATAAGTTTCCTCCAAAGCCCGATCCGGCCGGAAGTATCACAGTCCACGCAACAGCTCCGTGTGCCGGCCGCATCAGACACTGTAAGTCAGCCCCCCGCTGCAGACAGCAGACTTTTGATCCTCTGCGGCATTCCGCTTTTCTCCCGAACCGTGTTCTCAGAATTTATTGTGCTTTTATAATACACTATCCGCGGAAAAGTTGCAATATTTTTTTTATTTTATTACGCATTTTTATGATTTATTACTAAATCATGCAACAATACAGTTCAGTTTTTACATGATTTTTATACAAAATTACCGAAATTCCGGGATGCTATGCCTGAAAATCATCGGAAAAGAGGACTGTACGGTCAGACTTTTTTCTCTCCGTATTTCTTCATCTTCCCTCCGGCTTTTGTATAATCGCGCTCAAACAGTTCCTCACTGATCTGTCCGGCAAGCAGCTCCTCCGGCACTTTCTCAAAAATTTCTCCGATTATAAACTGCTTGCTCCTGTTCCGGTATCCGGGCAGTCCGTTCAGTTCCTGGATATGCGCCAGTTCCGGGCGCCAGAGCAGGCTCAGTTTTTTCTTCCAGTCAAGCAGAGGGTTGGTTCTGGCGGCACGCAGCACATAAAAATCAGCCTCGCCGCCGATCTCCTCCACCGTGATGATCCCCCACCATTCGGGCACGCGCTCTTCGATATGCCAGGCATGGCTTGATCCGACCACCGCGTAATTATAATCGAAATACCGGTCGTAATCCTTCACCTGCCGGGCCAGACGCGCATACGTGTCCGCGTCGCTTTTAATCTCAAGTCCGACCACCGCTCCCGGGATCACCATTACAAGATCCGCGCGCGATCTCCCCATCTGCTTCTCTTCCAGGATCCGTATCTTTCCGTAACATCCCTCCAGAAAATCAAAAAGAGGTTCACGGATATCTCTGTCGTACAGCATATTTCCCCACCGCCATCATTTAAATGACCCGCCGCAGACTTCTCCGCAGGAAACCGCTGTTTCTTCCTGTACCTTCTGTGCGGCATGGCCAATTCTGTCTTAATATTATTTATACTTTCTGTATTTTTCTGAAAATATATCCTCTCAAACTTACAATAAGCTTTATTTTTTGTCAACCTGTTTCCCCACGATATTTCTTGACAAATGATCAAAAGAAATCTAAAATAAATTGCGCTAAATCGACACATCATTATCCACCAAAAAGGATCTGATCAAATGACCAAACAAAACAAATATACGGACTCCATCCGAAAGCATCTCCGCTGCTTCCTGTGCGCTCCTTTTTTCATGGTGCTGGAAGCGAGCGGAGAATTCATACTGCCCTATCTGAACGCCGACATGATCGACCGCGGAGTGGCCGTCGGCAACACCGCCTACATCGTGCGGAACGGCCTTCTCATGTTCGTGACCGCTCTCGCGATGCTTATTTTCGGCGTCCTCGGAGCTTATTTCGCGGTCAAAGGCTCCTCGCATCTCGCGGCGGAGGTCCGGGCGAAAACGTTCCGCCAGATTCAGAAATTCTCATTCGCGAATATTGACGAATTCTCGACCGGTTCTCTGATCACAAGGATCACCAACGACATCACCCAGATACAGAACTTCGCGCAGACGCTTCTGCGGGGCTGTTTCCGCAGTCCGGTCATGCTGGTGGGCGCCGTCTGCATGTCGTTTCTGCTGAATCCGCGCCTGGCGGCCGTGATCTGCGTCGTGATTCCGATCCTCGGACTGGCGACCGCGCTTCTGATCCGGACGGCCTCGCCGCGTTACACACAAATGCAGAAAAAGCTCGACGGTCTGAACAATCAGATCAACGAGACGATCACCAACGAACGCGTCATCAAGTCTTTCGTCCGCGAGGAGAATGAAAAAGAAAAGTTTTCCGCCGTCAATCAGGTGCTGATGGAAAAGAGTATTTCCGCCCTGAAGATGATGATTCTGATGCAGCCGGTTTCCACGCTCGCCATCAATGTGACGACGCTCGCCGTGGTCTGGATCGCGGGCAGACAGATCATGATCGGCGGGATGGAGATCGGCACACTGACGGCTTTTATCACTTACCTGACGCAGATACTGACCGCGCTGAATTTTCTCGCGAACATCTTCCTTCAGGGGACGAGAGCCGCGGCATCCAACCGACGTATCTCGGAGGTTCTCGAAACCTGCCCGGATCTGACGGACGAATCCGCGGCGCAGAAAGACCGGCAGATCACCGGCGGCGGTATCGAATTTCAAAACGTATCGTTTACTTACAGCAAAAAGAAGGATCCTGTCCTCAAGGACATCAGCCTGAAGATCGCACCCGGTTCTTTTGTCGGTCTCGTCGGCTCGACCGGCAGCGGCAAGACTTCCCTGATCTCGCTGATCCCCCGCCTGTACGACGTTTCCGCCGGCGCGGTTCTCGTGGACGGGACGGATGTGCGGGAGCTTTCGCTTACAAAGCTGCGCGAGAGCGTGGCGGTGGTTCTTCAGAAAAATACGCTGTTTTCAGGCTCCATCGCGGAAAATCTGCGCTGGGGAAACGCGCAGGCGGATCCGGAAGAACTGCGGCGTGCCTGCCGGATCGCCCATGCGGAGGAATTTATCCGCAGATTTCCGGAAGGCTATGACACAGATCTCGAGCAGGGAGGGACGAACCTGTCCGGCGGGCAGCGGCAGAGGCTCTGCATCGCGCGGGCGCTGCTGAAACATCCGAAGATCCTGATCCTCGACGACTCAACCAGCGCTGTCGATATGGCGACGGACGCCGGTATCCGCAGGGCGCTCGAGAAAGAGCTCCCGGGCATGACAAAGATTATCATCGCACAGAGAATCGGCTCCGTGATTGAAGCCGACCAGATCATCGTCATGAACGAGGGGCGGATCGAGGATGCGGGAACGCATGAAGAACTGATCAGAAGATGTTCCACTTACCAGGAGATCTACTATTCTCAAAGAGATGAGGAAAACGCCGCCGTCTGAAAACGGGCGGCGGATCAGATTTCGGAACACAGTGCGAAAGCAAAAATGAGGAGGCCAGAATATGGATCAGGAACGGGCGGCACGCCTGCAGAAAAAGTACGGGTACGCCTCCGGCGGCACGGCCAAAAAGGTGCTGTCGGTCGGGGGACCGGGCGGCGCAAACCGAGGCCGCGCGATGAGCGCGCACGGCAAACCAAAGGATGCAAAAAAGACACTGACACGCTTAATGAAATATCTCGCCGAAGAACGGATGCTGATCCTCCTGGCGTTTGCCGCCGTGATCGTTCATAACGTTTCCACGCTGGCAGCCTCCTATATGCTGCGGCCGATCATCAACCGCTTCGTCTACTATGATCCGGCGGCGGACGATCTCGCGGCAAGATCAGCCGGTCTGCTCAGGGCGCTGCTCCTGCTGGCGGCCGTGTACGCGGCGGCGATCTTCGCGCAGTGGCTCCAGCAGAGGCTGATGCTCCAGGTATCCCAGAGATCGCTTCTGCGCATGAGGAAGGAACTGTTCGGCAAGCTTCAGGCACTTCCGATCCGATATTTCGACAACAACACGACCGGAGACATCATGAGCCGCTTCACAAACGACGTGGACGCGGTCGGGGAGATGCTGAACACCACTTTTGTCCAGATCATTTCCGGCGCGATCACGATCACCGGCACCGTCTTCCTTATGCTCTACACAAACATGATCCTCGGACTGATGACTATCCTGATGATGCCGGTCCTGACTCTGCTCAGCCGCCTGATCATCAGCAGAGGACGGAAAGCCTACTCCGCCCAGCAGAGGAATCTCGGACTGCTGAACGGATTCGCGCAGGAGATGATCACCGGACAGAAGGTCATAAAAGTTTTTAATCACGAAGAGACGGCGACCGAGGAATTTGATTATCTGAACGAAGAACTTATGCGCGCGCAGATCAGAGCGCAGTTTCAGTCCGGAATCATGGGACCGGTGACGCACCAGCTCTGCAACGCGGGCTACGCGCTGACCGCCTGTGTCGGAGCGGTTCTCGTCGTCACAAAGGGCTTCGATCTCGGCGGCCTGACCGTATCGATCAACTATACCAGACAGTTCAACCGGCCGATCAACGAGATCGCGATGCAGATGAACAATGTATTTTCCGCTCTCGCCGGCGCGGAGCGCGTCTTTGAAGTAATGGATCAGGAACCCGAGCGGGAAACGCAGGAAACGGTTCCGCTTGCGCAGGTGAGAGGAGATATCGTCGTCAGTCACGTGAATTTCGGATACACGCCCGGCACGCCGGTGCTGCACGATATTTCCCTGTACGCAAAGCCGGGCCAGAAGATCGCGTTCGTCGGCTCCACCGGCGCGGGCAAGACGACCGTGACAAATCTGCTCTCGCGGTTTTACGACATTCAGTCGGGCACGATCACGATCGACGGCATTCCGATCGACCGGATAGAAAGAAGCTTCCTCAGGAGCAATATCGCGATGGTGCTGCAGGATACCCATCTGTTCACCGGAACCGTCCGTGAGAACATCCGTTACGGACGGCTTGACGCGACGGACGAGGAAGTCATACAGGCCGCGAAGATCGCCTCCGCCCACTCATTCATCATGAATCTGGAGCACGGCTACGACACGCTCCTTGAGCAGGACGGCGGGAACCTGTCGCAGGGACAGCGCCAGCTGCTCAATATCGCGCGGGCCGCCATCTCCAGGGCTCCGATCCTGATCCTGGACGAGGCGACCAGCTCGATCGACACGCGGACAGAACGCCACATTGAAGAAGGCATGGACGCGATCATGAAAGACCGGACGACCTTCGTGATCGCGCACCGCCTCTCGACAGTCCGCAAATCAAACGCAATCATGGTTCTTGAAAACGGACGGATCGTAGAGCGCGGTACGCACGAAGAACTGCTTGAACTGAACGGACGGTACGCGGATCTGTATCACGAGATCGCGCATCTGGAATAACGGAAAGACGGCGCAAAAGCGCCGTCTTTCCTGTTACGATTCCCGGATGATTTTATAGACGGAGGCGTTGGCGTAGACAAGCGGATCCTCCTGCGCGAAGAAGATAACGCCGTCCGTCGGGGATACGATCTCTGATTTTACATTCCCCTCGAACGGATCAAGAATCTGCGCGAGCACTTCGCCCCTCGTCACGTTCGTTCCGGGCGGCAGGAAGCTGTCGATAATGCCCGCCGCGCCGGCCTGCACGTTCACCAGATCATTTTCCGCGATAACCTTCGCGATATACCCTTCATGCGCGCATCCGGAGCTCGTCAGAATGCCTTCCTTTCTCAGAAAATTAAGCACGGCGTTGACGGCCAGCGTGACGTCCTCGCGGTTGATCGTGTCCGTAGTTCCGGCATAGACAGAGAACGCGTTCGCCTCCCACACCTGCCAGTTGTAATTGAGCGTCGTCGTATCATACGGGCGCGGCTCACGGATCACGACGTAGGGAAGTCCGAACTTCCGGGCCATATCCGTATTTTCATAGCCGGTCTTCATGACCCGCACATGCGGAACAAACACGCCTGGAATATAAAAGCTGGCAAACTGAATGCCGTTTTTATAATCCTTGATCGCGTCAAACAGCCCTGCCGCAACGCGCTGTGTCGTCTCTCCCATCTCGTAGCCGGGGAACATCCGGTTGATGTCGGTATTGTCCGTGGGCCAGAATCTTTTTTTGATATTCATCGAGTACGTGTTCACGGAAGGAACGACCAGTATTGACTTTCCGCTGCTGATGCGTCCCTCAGATTCCAGTCTTTTCAGAGCGCGGACCAGCTGGGAACAGGTATAGAGCTGCTGCACCTCGTTGCCGCGCAGGGCCCCCACGATGCAGGCGGACTTCTCTCCGCGGCCAAACGTCAGGCCGGTGATCCGGAAGCTGTCGCGGTAAAGTGATTTCAGTTCAAATATCGTCTCTCTTTTCATCGCTGCACCTCCAGAATCCTCGCGATCAGCGAGCCTTCATCCACAACCGGGTATTCCCTGAGCGTGAACACCATGCCGTCGCAGGGCGACAGAATCCGTTCCTCCACGATTCCCGCGAGCGGATTTACGATATCGCCAAGATAATCGCCCCGCTTCACCTGCTTTGTATGTTCCACCTGCGGGATAAAAATACCGGACGCGCCGGCGTTGATAAACTGAACCTGTCCGTCTGTCGATATGATCGGTTTTCTCGGCTCGATGACCTCGCCGGACCAGATTCCCAGATGACGCATCAGGCAGAAGATCCCGTCCGTGAGCTGGACGCTGTACTCCCTGGTAAGGCGCATGCCTACGCCCATCTCCACTACCAGCGTGGGAGTCCCGACCGAATTCAGGGAATACGCCAGCGTGGACTCGAGCACAGTCGCCGCCGCGTGCACCCAGACGAAATCCACATTCAGAAAACCGAACAGAGGGACAAGCGTCCCGGCGGTCTCCGTGTTAATGCGGATCTGCGGAATCTCCCTCAGAAATATATTGCTCGCGTGGATATCGATGCACACGTCGCTCCCCCTGATATCCCCGATGATCTTCGAAGCAATGTATTCCGTCATCACACCGTCCTCGGATCCCGGAAAGATCCGGTTCATATCCAGATCAAAGCCGGGAATCCCGCGTGTGATCGAATCGATGCCCAGCGGGTTCAGAGCCGCGTAAATATCCACAGTCCCGCTGAGGCATTCCGGATGTTCGTTGATCCGCTTCGCGACCTCAAAACACACGGCCTGCCCTTCCAGCTCGTCGCCGTGCGTGCCGGTCACAATGCTGATGCGCTTTCCTTCCCCGCGCTGGATCCGGTTTTTCAGAATCCTCAGGGATTCGTCAACCGGCAGATCTACTTTTGTCACTGTCTCTATCATTCACATTCTCCTTCATCACACGATGTTTCCACCGCTTTCTTTTTTTCAGATCCTCGCTTTCCGCCGTTTTTTTCAAAACCCCGCTTTCTGCCGTTCTCTTTTTTCAGATCCTCGCTTTCTGCCGTTTTCTTTTTTCAAAACCCCTCTTTCTGCCGTTTTCTTTTTCAGATCCCGGTCTTCCGCTTTTTCCCCGTTTTCGGCGCCTGGCACACCTGAATTTTTCTGCGCGGTCTCCCGCGAGTCAAAGGGCGGATTGGAGGATTCATTCCGCTAAATCATAACCGCACGCGCATGAACCTTCTGCGTCTCGCGGGCCGGATTAAAGTAAATTCCCCGGTTAACCAGGCAGTCGCGGCAGTCACGCCCGTGGGAAAGCTTAATGTACCGGCTGTCAACAATACAGTTATTCGTGGGATCAAGCCCGTACCATTTCCCGCCTGAGAGGATCTCCGTCCAGGCGTGCGTCTCCCCCTCCCCCTCCAGAATACCGGCAGCATACCGGGCGGCAATACCAGCCATCCTGCAAAGCGTGATCAGGGCATGGGCAAAGTCCTGGCAGACTCCCGCTTTTCTTTCAAACGTCTGCTCCGACGTTGTATTTGTGTCGCTCACACCCTTCTGATAAGAAAAATCTTCGTGGATCCGTCTCATAAAATACAGGGCAGTCCCGTAATCCTCCTGCTCTGCCGGAATGATCTTTCGGAAATAAGCGGCCGCGAAATCTCCCGGCGCTGTCGCCGGAGTGGAACACCGGAACAGATCGGACAGACCATCTTCATACGCCTCAAAGCAGGAATGTCCCGTCTCCACGGTTCCATGGACACGCACGGAAAATGAGCTGTGGCGGCCGTCCGCCCGCCCGTACACATAAAGATTCCCGAAACTGTCGCGGCCCTCCGACAGCCAGGCATGCGGCAGGATTTCATAACTTACGCTTCGCACCTTCTGTCTCTGGCTGTCTGCCGGAAAACACATAAGCCGGAAATTGTGCCCCTCAATCTCACGGTCAAATTCTGACTGCATCTCATAGAAAAATTCAAATTCAAGCGGACCGGAACAGACTGTCTCGGATTCGCCTGCTCCTGCAGGCACATCCTGCCGATCTGTCTCAGACATTCAGAATCTGTCCCAGCTGCAGCAAAGCAGCGTCATAGTCAATCTCAGGGGCATCAATCAGTTTTTTCAGCTCCGCCAGCGCGGCCTCATTGTAAGACATTCCGCTCTCCTTCACCCTCGGCAGAAGGCGCATATAATTGCGGTGTATCTCCGCGGGACTGCGGCGGAAACGCAGATACAGATCAAGCCGCTCCACCCGCTTGCCGAATTTCATGACGCTGCGGATGCAGTATCCGTCGATCTGATCATCGACGCACCCCCAGAACGCCAGCAGATGATCGACCACCTTCTGAAGCTTCATCATCGGCGCCTCGCTCACGGCCGCCCGCTCCAGATCGTAGACCGCCATCTGTATGTAAGCCAGCGTCTCCGTTCCAATCTCATCACGCATGACGATCGCATTGTCATACGCACGGATCAGATTGCTGATGATCGAGTTCGGATCTGTCCTGTCATACCCGTAGCGGCTGATAAAATCCTCCCTGGATGTATAAATATCCGGTATATCAAGAAGATCACAAAGTTTTGCGTGATGATCTTCGTCTACATCGATCATGCTGTCGTAGCCGTCACAGTAGAGCTTGAGCGTGGTGTAAACCCGCTCAGAATAGCGTCCGAGCCAGTACAGATGATCCGCCTTTTCTAATGTAATAGCACCCATGTATCCTTAAAGCCTCCTCCCTGCGACGAGTTTACGATAAACGAATCCGGATTTCTGGAAAACCGCGTCAGGCCGCTCTTCCACACCATGACGTCGCCCGCGCTCAGCACAAACGCCCGCAGATCCGCTTTCCGTGGAACCCGCTCACCGTTTTCCATGATATCAAGATCAATAAAGTCGATCACATCCTGCGCGATAAACCGCCGCGGCTGCGCTTTGATCAGCGCGATCATATCCTCTTTCTCCTGCTTCGTCAGCTTGTTTCCGAACACCACGCCGTAGCCTCCGGCCTCCGCCACATCCTTGATCACAATCTCATCAAATTTATCCAGCACATACTTCATGTCCTGCTCATAATACGGCAGGTACGTCGGCGCGTTGTGCGTGATACAATCCTCCCCGAGATAATACTTCACCATCTTCGGAACAAAATAATAGATACCCTTGTCGTCCGCGACGCCGTTTCCAGACGCGTTGAGGATCGCCACATTGCCCTTGCGGTACACGTCATACAGATGCGGAACCCCGATCAGCGACTCCGGAAGGAAATTCATCGGATCCAGATATTCATCGGAAATCCTCCGGTAGACCGCTCCGACCTGCCGCTTTTCCCCTTGGTAATCGAGATAATAGAGCCTGTCATTTTCCACAAACAGATCGTTCCCCGTCACAAGCACGGCGCCCGTCTTCTCCGCCAGATAGGAGTGTTCAAAGAAAGCCGCATTGTACCGACCCGGAGTCAGGATCACATTGTCTCCGCCCGTGTTTACATAGTCCATCGTCGTTTTCAGCAGCGCGGCATAATTCCGATTGTCGGCAATCTTCCGCTCGCGGAACACCATCGGACTCGCCCTGCGGCAGAGATCCCGCGCGATCAGCGGGTAGGAGGCGCCGGACGGCACACGCAGATTGTCCTCCAGGATGTACCAGGTGCCGTCCCTGGACTGGACAAGGTCGATCCCCGATATGTGGCTCGCAATGCCCTTCGGCGGCTTCACACCCTCGCACTCCGCCAGATAACCTGACGACGAATAGACAAACTCCGGCGGAATGACACCGTCTTTGATAATCTTTTTGTCCGAATAGACATCCGCAAGAAAACAGTTCAAAGCGGTGACGCGCTACTGCAGTCCCTTCTCCAGATACGCAAATTCCTCCGCCGTGATCACGCGCGGGATTGCATCAAACGGAAACAGCTGCTCCTTAAACTCATTATTCTTGTAAATACCGAACTTCACTCCATAGCGCGCAAGCTGCTCGTTGATGGCGTCGGCTTCCCTGCATATATCGTACATTCGCATCACCTCTTTATTGTTCTTCTTCGGTCGTTTCTTCCATTGTCGCGGGCGCTCGTTAAATACATGTACACATGTATTAACTCGCTGTTTGCGCAAAAAAAGGCAGGGACGCCAAATTCATGACATCCTTGCCTCTGTAAGTATTACCTTACCACACGGACCGCCGCTTGTCAACGACCGCAGAAAATTACTGTTATGATATCTTTTTTACTATTGTAGTCATTTCCCATAAGCCGCTTACGCAAGTGCCACCCTGCACCGCTTTTTATAGCAGGCGATCCCGTACTTCAGGATCTTCTCGATCCCGTCGTCCTCCAGATCCTCCTCATATCCGGTGTGCTCGATCTGCTTCAGCGCTTCCCTGCACGCCGCGTCCAGATCCCCGTCATGTGCGTACTTCACCTCGATGATGATCCCCATATCTCCCGTATCCGGCTCTGCAAGGATATCCGCGTACCCTTCTCCCATCTCGCGGTTGGACATGACGTCCCAGCGGCTCTTCACCCCCAGAATTCCAAGCAGCAGGCCATGATAGAAGTTCTCCCTCATTTCCTTCCTCACAGCCGTGTCGCGGATGCTGATCGTTCTTCTCAGGTAATCCGTAAAGATCCTCTCCACATTCTCCGCCTCCCCGTTTCGCAGCGCTTCACAGAAGCGGCTCAGAGTTTCTCCGTCCTCCCGCACGTTCTCTTTAAAGTACTCCATGATCTGCGTCACAAAGATATCGCGCACCGCCAGGTTGGGGATCGCAAGCTTCATTTGTCTCCCTTCCGCATTCCCTCTCTGTGTCAGATAACCCGTCGTAAAGAGCAGGCTCCAGATGTTGTCGACCGTCTGGTAGATTTCCGGATACGTCAGTTCCTGATGGATTTCCTTCGTGACGGTTTCTCCCGCCACCAGGCGCTCAATCTCCCGTTTGAGCATCGCCGCATTTCCCATTTCCCGGATGAAGCGCGCTACCGCGTCGTTGCTGCTCGTGTTGATCCAGTAGTTCTCCGGCTGCGCGTCCGACCTGCTCCGGATCCGGTCACAGTGATTCAGCACATCCCACGGACAGTATACCTCCACATTGCCGAACTGGTAACCATCATACCATGTCTTTATCTCTTCATAATGATCCTCTATGCCATAATACGCGAGAAGGTCTCTCACTTCCCTGTCCGTAAAGCCGAAATATTCATCAAAACGCTCATCCGCGGCCGACAGTACCTTCAGGTTGTTCAGCCCGGTAAAGATACTCTCCTTTGAGATCCGCAGGCATCCGGTCAGCACCGCGAATTTCAGGCTGCTGTTCGTCTTTAACGCCTGCCCCAGCAGGCTGTGGATCAGGGAGATCATCCGGTCATAATATCCGTTCGCGTGGGCTTTCGCCAGAGGGACGTCGTACTCGTCGATTAGAAGAATCGCTTTTTTCCCGTAATGCTTCTCCATCAGTTCTGACAGCAGTCTCAGTCCATCGCCAAATGTGCCCTCACTCATATCATCATCCAGAAGCTTCCGATAATCCGCTTTGTCCTGTTCACTTAAAGCATCACTATCCAAAAGATACTGCATCTTTCCCGCTGCGCTTTTCAGTATCCGCGCCGCCATCTGGAACGCCATCTCATAGGTATTCGCGTCGATCCCCTTCAGGGAGAGGAAGACGACCGGATACTTCCCCATGTATTCCTCACAGAGCGCCTTCTCCTCTGCGATCTCCAGCCCTTCAAAAATGCTTTTATCTCCATTCAGGGAGAAAAAATGCTCCAGCATGCTCATGTTCAGCGTTTTTCCGAACCTCCGCGGACGGGTAAACAGATTTACTTTCCCCCAGTTATTAAGGAGATCCCGGATCAGTCCGGTCTTGTCCACGTAGTAAAAATCTTCAGAACGAAGTTCTTCAAAATCTTCAATCCCGATCGGAAGTTTTTTTCTGGACATCTTCATTTTACCACGCCCCTTTCGTATGTACACATTATATTCAATTTTATTCAGAAAAACAATTCCTTCAGAAAGAATCTGTCTTTATTTGCATAAGCAAAACCGCATAACAGCAAAGATAAAACAACTGACACTAATAATAAGCTTTTTTT
>CANRGB010000070.1 GCA_947630005.1 uncultured Lachnospiraceae bacterium | reverse complement strand
GACAGAACGCATGCCCTTTCCAACCACGGTCACCAGAGCCATGTCCTCGTCGATCTCAATCTTGTCCGGGCGGAGATGGCGCTGCAGCGAATCCATAATCTTCTCCTTCTTCGCCAGATACTCATCGCGCGGAAGAATCACGCTGATCGTGTCGATTCCGGACGGCAGATGCTCACAGACAATGCCGTTTTCCTCAAATGCCTCGAGCAGCCGCTTGCAGAAACCGACTTCCGCGTTCATACGGTTCTTGGCGATGCTGATGCCCGTAAAATTTTTCTTCCCGGCGATGCCAGTCACCGGCACCGTTTCTTCCGGAAGAATGCTGCGGCAGATCACGGTTCCGCTTTGCTCCGGGTGATTCGTATTGCGGATATGAATCGATATTCCCTCACGCCGCACAGGATAAACCGCCTCCTCATGGAGCACGGTCGCGCCACGGTAGGAAAGCTCCCGCAGCTCCCCGAATGTCATGACGTCAATCTTCTTCGGATTCTCCACGATTCCGGGATCCGCCAGCAGAAATCCGGGCACGTCCGTCCAGTTTTCATAGAGATCCGCCCCGACCGCGCGGGCCACGACAGCCCCCGTCACATCGGAACCGCCGCGCGAAAACGTGTGGATGTTTCCGGCGTCGTCCGACCCGTAAAATCCTGGGATGACGGCCCGCTCTACTTTTCTCAGGCGGTCGCCCAGGAAGAAATTCGTCCTCTCATCCTCAAAATTTCCGTTCCGGTCAAAGCGGATCCCTCCGGCGGCGTCCACAAACTCATATCCCAGCCAGGCCGCAAGCAGGATTCCGTTCAGATACTCTCCTCTTGACGCGGCGTATTCCGCTCCGGCATTCTCCAGAAAAGCTTCCTCGATCCGCTCAAATTCCTTATCAAGCGACAGCTCCAGCCCGAGCTCGTCGATGATCTCCTGATATCTGCCGCGGATTTTTTTCAGTATCCTTTTATACCGCCCGCCGCTGCTCGCCTCCTCATAGCAGCGGTAAAGAAGATCCGTCACTTTCTCATCCCCGCTGTCCCGTTTTCCGGGCGCGGACGGCACAATATAGCGCCTCGCGGGATCCGCGTTCACGATCTCTTTCACCTTGCGGAACTGCGCGGCATCCGCCAGCGAACTTCCTCCGAATTTTGCAACCTTAATCTTCTGGTCTGCCATCTGCCATATTCTCCTCCCGGTTTTTTCTTTCGGCGCAGGCCGCCTCTGCCTTATCCGTGCTGCAGTCCTTACCATGTGACCACACCATGCGGCAGGCGGCGGCTTACCCGCTGCGCCTTTTCATCTTTTCCCGCGAATCCTCTCTCACAACATCCCTCAGCTGCCGCGTATATTCAGAAAACGCGCATTCCTCATTTCCGTACGTCATCTGCAGCTCATACTCAAGCGGCAGCCAGGTAGACAATTCCGCCTGATTGTGCTGAATCAGCGCCTCCAGCTTGTCAAGCGCCTTGCAGAGTTTCGCCTCCCGGCTCTCCATCGCTCCCATCTCCGCAAAAAGCGCCGCGAACTCACTTTTCTGCGGCTCGGGAAGCCGCGAAAGCAGTTCCCGCACGGCTTTGCTCTCCGTCTTCTCATCGCTTTCTGTCTTCTCAAACGCCGGGATGTCGCCGGTGACAGCCTCCCCGAGATCATGCAGAAGACACATCAGCATAAGCTTCTCCCGGTCAATCCCCGGAAATTCATCCGCCGCAAGACAGGCCATCAGAGTAAGCTGCCAGCTGTGCTCCGCCACACTCTCGTGCCTTCCCGAAGAAGTCCAGGAATGGCGCGTACTGCATTTGAGTTTTTCCGCGGTTTCGAGAAATGATAAAAATGCTCTTGTTTCCATAAAATCTTCCTTTCCTCTGCGGTGGTATCTGCAGGGTTTAACATCGACTGCTATCATACCATTTCAGGGTATCAATGTCCAGTCAGTAATAAAAAATGCACCCAAAAAGACAGAAAACAAGGCCGCGCAGATTTCTCTGAGACGGCCTGTCCTGTGAGTTTTTATTTTTGCGAAAACGCCGGTACTCTAGCGCAGAAACATCCGCAGAAGCGCGCGCTTCCACCAGGTATACGGCTGGTAGCGGATCGGCAGATCGATCCAGTTGTACTTCTTCACAATACTTCTGCGATGGCAGAACAGTTCAAAGCTGTCCTTTCCGTGATAGCTTCCCATACCGCTGTTTCCGACGCCGCCGAACCCCATCGCCGAGGTCGCGAGATGAATGATCGTATCGTTGATGCATCCGCCTCCGAAGCTGCAGGAATTGAGGATCTTCCGCTGCGTGCCCCGGCTGTTTGTGAACAGATACAGCGCCAGCGGCTTCTCATGGCGGTTCACATAGGCGATCACCTCGGAAATCTCGTGGAACGTCATGACCGGAAGGATCGGACCAAAGATCTCTTCCTTCATGATCGGGGACGACGGGGTGACGCCTTCGAGTACGGTCGGCGCAATCTGAAGCGTCTCTTCCCGCGTTTCTCCTCCGATCCTGACGGTCTCTTTCTCCATCAGGCCAGTCAGACGCCTGAAATGCTTTTCGTTCACGATCCGTCCGTAATCCGGATTGGAGAGCGGATCTTTCCCGAACTGTCTGCGGATGCATTTCTCAATCTCCGAAAGCAGCGTTTCTTTCACGTCTTCCTGTACAAACAGATAGTCCGGCGCGACGCAGGTCTGTCCCAGATTCAGATACTTTCCAAAGACGATCCGGCTGGCCGCCCGCCTCAGATCCGCCGTCCGGTCCACGATGCACGGGCTCTTTCCTCCGAGCTCCAGACAGACGGGCGTCAGATTTTCCGCGGCCTGCCTCATCACCTGCTTCCCTACCCTGACGCTTCCCGTGAAAAAGATAAAGTCAAATCTCTGCGCAAGAAGACTTTCATTTTCCGCCCGGCCACCCTCGACGACAGCGACAAAATGAGAGGCAAAGCATTCTTTCATGAGCTTCGCGACTATATGGGACGTCGCCGGAGCGTAGGCGCTCGGCTTGATCACCACGCAGTTCCCAGCGGCGATCGCCCCGATCACCGGTTCCACCGACAGCATAAACGGATAATTCCACGGCGACATCACGAGCACCACGCCGTAAGGCTCCGGCGAGGTAAAACTCTTCGCGTGGAACTGCGCAAGCGGAGTCCTCACGCGCTTTTCTCCGGCAAGCCGCCTCAGATTCCGGATCATCCAGCTCAGCTCGCTGAGCACCATGCCGGTCTCGCACATATAGCCCTCAACCGCCGATTTCCCCAGATCTTCCTTCAGGGCCGCGTGAATCTCGTCCTCATGGTTCAGAATCGCGCGCTTTAACGTCTGCAGCGCTCCGATCCTCCATCTCACCGACCGGGTTTTTCCCTTCGCGAACCATTCTCTTTGTTCTCTTACTGTTTTCTCAATCTCCATGAGCCTTGTCCGTCCTCCCCGGCTTTATTCGTAACACTTTTCCAGAATCTTTATGACCGCCTCAAACGTAACCTCACGCGGATTCACGATGCACGCCCCGTCGTTCAGCGCCGTTTCCGCCACCTGCGGAAACAAAGCCGGATCGGCCCCGGCCTCTTTAAGCGTCTGCGGCAGACCGGTCAATTCATGCAGTTTTCTCCGCAGCTTTATCACTTCCCGGATCGCCTGATCCGCCCGGTTTTCCGGCTTTGTCGCCTGATAAACCTCAGGACCCGCCAGATACAGCAGCAGCTCGCCGTACGCGCCGCGGCAGACTTTCCGGTTAAAGATCATTCCGACAGGAAGCAGGATGTTCATCGCGTCGCCGTGCGGAATATGACAGACGCCGCCAAGCGCGTGTCCGACCGCGTGAACGACTCCGACCATACTGTTTCCAAAGGCCGCACCCGCCAGATAGCTCGCGTTCGCAAGCGCCATCCTGGTCTCTTTCGAGCGGCCATGGCGCACCGCTTTCACAAGATTGTCTCGCACCAGCGTGACCGCCGCCGCCGCGTAAGCGTCGCTGACCGGATTTTTCTGCATGCAGCTGTACGCCTCGATCGCGTGGCAGAGCGTGTCCATTCCGGTCGAGGCCGTGATCCTCGGCGGCAGCGTCAGCGTCATCCTCGGATCAAGGACCGCCACGTCCGGCATGAGATGCTGTGAGATGTATTCCATCTTGATATGGAGCGCCGGATTTTTTATGACGGCGACCGGCGTCGCCTCGCTGCCTGTTCCCGCCGTCGTCGGCAGAGCCGCAAACGGAACATGCGTCCCTTTCGGCAGGCACTCGCAGCCCATCAGTTCCAGAAGGTCGTCCGCGCCCTGGCTGATCAGCAGACGGACGCCTTTCGCTGTGTCGAGCACGCTTCCGCCTCCGACCGCGACAAGGCCGTCGCAGTCAAATTCCCGGTATTCCTTCGCGATCCGGTTCACCACCTCGACGCTGCTGTCCCGCGGAATATCCGTAAAAATACGCCCCGTCTGAATCTCACGCAGGGCATTCAGCACGATCTTCAGCGTTCCGATCTTCTCAAGCACACGGTCGCTGAGCACCATCGGGCGGCGCACGCCCAGTATCTCAAGTTCATATTCCAGGTTATCGGCCGCCCCTTTTCCGGAGCAGAGCTTGGTTGGATTTGTAAATTCAAAATATGACGTCATGATTTATCCTCGCTTTGCGCTGGTTTTCCGCATCATTCCCAGCAGATTTTGTTTTTGTTTCCAGCGTTCTAATTTCCGTTTTCCAGCAGGGCCAGCGCATAGACCTGGAGCGCCGGAACCTGTCTGCCGGGCAGTTCCTTTAAGATTCTCCTGGACATGAATTCCGGAAACAGATAACCCTCCAGGTACTCGACGCAGCGCACGAAGCTCATCGTCTGAAAAATATCCCCCTCGAGGAAAAACAGATGCTCCGCGTACGCGTCCGCCACGCTCTTCTGCCCGCTCAGCACCTGGAACGCGCCCTCCACCGACTTAAACCGCATCGTGATGTCGGCTTTCTGCGCCCGTCTCAGCTTCACAATCCCGTGCTTCTCGTCATGACGGACCGCAAGCGCCGTCCCTTTGGGTCCGCAGACCAGCTTCAGAGTCAGATCCTCTGCCCAGCTGTCGATCTCCCTGCGCACGCGGCTGTCCTTTCGGTACAGCACGCGGAAACTGCGGTACAGCACCTCCAGTACAATCTTATCCGCCTGATTCATCAATTCCCGTTTCATTCCCGCTTCCTCCTGCCGCTTTCTTTCTCTCTGTCCTGTTTTCCGCTTTCCCTCCGGAAGCCGCCTGTCCGCCCCTGCCTGTTTCCTCCGGCCGGTCCGTCTCCCCCGCGTGCTCCCGTTCTCTCTTTCGGATCTGTCCTTTTTCCTCCGCCTCTTCTGCCATCATCTGTCCGAAGCAGTCCGTGACTTCCCTCAGCATCCGGACTAGCCGGCGGATTTTTTCTTCCCCGAGCCGTTCGATCAGCCCGGCCGGAAGCCGGAGAATCTCCTGGTGCGCTTTCTCGTACACCCGGGTCCCCATATCCGTGAGCCTGATATGTATATTCCGCTTGTCAGCGCTGGACCTTGCGCGGCTGATCAGACCGCCGCTCTCCAGATGATTCAGGATCACGTTCATCTGCGGCTTCAGAATCCGCAGTTTCGCGCACAGTTCCGTCGCCGTCAGGGGCGAGCCGCCCTTTCGTTCCTGCCGATAGAGAAGATTGCAGACCATCGACTCATTGAACGTCATGGCAGACACCAGCCGCTCGTTAATAATAGACAGCGACACCGCGAGCCATCCCTCCAGAAGCTCCTCACTCAAAAGTTCCTTCTCCGCCATTTCGGGCTTCCTCCCCATCTTAATGCTGTATCTTCCGGGACAGGACATAAATTTCCCGTAAGACTGAAATAATCGTTTATTTCCTTAACATTTATATGTCCCGCAGGATTGTTTGTCAAGAATAAAATACAGCTCCGGTCCAAAAAACCGGAGCTGCGCTCTATTCTTTCATCTTTGGCTCAAATATCCTGCTCGCGAGATAGGAAAAAACGAGCGCCGCACTGATCCCGGCCGCGCTCGCCTTAAATCCTCCCAGAAACGCTCCGAGCAGCCCTTCCTTGTCCACGGCCTCCTTCACGCCGTTCCACAGAACATTTCCGAATCCGAGCAGCGGTACGGATGCGCCGGCTCCCGCGAACTCAGTCAGCGGACCGTACAGGCCAAGCGCCCCGAGAACCGCCCCTGTGCAGACAAGAATCACCATGACGCGTCCCGGAAGCAGCGTCGTCTTTTCCAGAAGAATCTGGACGAGCGCGCAGATCAGGCCGCCCACCCAGAAAGCATTGATATAATCCATATGGGAAACTCCTTTGCGATGTAGTATGGATTTCAGCAGCGCTCCAGCACAACCGCGTGCGCGATCCCCGGGATCGTCCGCCCTTCATTGAAGCTGACCTTCGAGAGCAGAGCCCCCGTCGGCACGAACAGCACGCGTTTCCAGATCCCCTGGCAGAGCTTCGGCAGGATCATCGCCGCAAGCACAGCCGCGCTGCAGCCGCAGCCGCTTCCCCCGGCATGCGTATCCTGCTTCTCATGATCATAGATCTCGATTCCGCAGTCCATATGCTGCTGCGCGATATCAAAGCCTTTCTCTTTCAGAAGATCAATCAGTATCGTCTGACCGACAAAACCGAGATCTCCCGTGATGATCCTGTCGTAATCCCGCGGCTGCCGGTTAAAGTCCATCAGATTCTGAAAGATCGTGCCGCAGGCCGCCGGAGCCATGCAGGCTCCCATATTCATATTGTCACGGACACCCATGTCAACGATCCTGCCCGGCGTCACGCCGGAAATCTTCACATGGCCGCCTTTGGCGGCAAGCAGAAAGGCGCCGCTCCCGGTGACCGTCCAGGTGGCGGAAAGAGGCCTCTGACTTCCGTATCCCAGCGGAAAACGGAACTCTTTCTCCGCGCTTCCAAAATGACTTGAGGTCAGCGCCGCCGTATAATCCGCATAGCCCGCGGCAATTGTCATCGCCGCAAGCGTCAGCGACTCCCCGCAGGTTGAACAGGCTCCGTACAGGCCGAACACGGGCACGCCCGCCTCCTCGTTCCCGAAAGAGGTCGCGGTCAGCTGCGCCAGCAGATCCCCTCCGAACAGATAGCGGATCTGCCAGAGCGAAAGGCCGGCCTTTCCGGCCGCCGTCTGAAGCGCCTCCTTCTGCATCGTGCTCTCCGCCTTCTCCCAGGTATCTTCCCCGAATTCCGCTTCCGGAGCGACCAGATCAAACGCTTCCCCGAGCGGTCCTTCCCCTTCCTTTGGCCCGACGACCGACGCGCTGCTGATGATATGAGGCGCCTCGCGAAATTCAATGCTTTGTTTTCCCTTCATCTGACTGACTGCCATAACATCCCTCCCGGCTGTTTCCAGCTTCTGTTCTTTTTCGTTCGGGATTATTGTCTCCGCGCCGTCTGTTTTTATACGCCTGCCAAAAATTTCCGCGCAGATTTACGCACCGCCGCCTTTTTCACACCATCAGCTGATAATTCACAATGTCCAGCAGCTTTCCGAATTTGCGTCCTACTTCGCGCATTCTCCCGCAGCAGACGAAGCCGAACTGCTCATGCAGATAAATGCTGGCTTCATTGTCGCTCGTGATGACCGAAATCACCGTGTGGATATCGCGGCGTTCCCTTGCATCGGCAAGGATCGCCTGCATCAGCATCCTGGCAATCCCGCGCCTTCGGTACGCGCGGTCCACGTAGAGCGAGAGTTCCACCGTATCGTGATAAGCCTCAAGCAGCCGGTACGGGGACAGGCTGGCATACCCCACCGCTCTGCCGTCCGCCACGGCCGCGATCAGCGGATGATTGTCACGGTTATGCGCGCCAAGCCAGGCCATCCGGTCCTCAGGGGTCTTCGGATGAATATCAAAGATGACCGTCGAATGTTCGATCTCATAGTTGTAGATATCCGTCAGGTACGGGATATCTTCTTCCCGCGCCGGACGGATCGTGATCCCGCCCCGGGAGCGGTCCGGCAGATCCCATCCGCCCGCAAACGATTTCCCGCACATTTTCTCACACTTCCCGCGCGGCGTTCTCACACTCCGCGATCTTTGCCTCAATCCGCGCTTTCACCATGGCGGCGATATCCGTCGTCTTCATTTTCTGATATTCCTCATACGGAATCGGATCAAGGAAATGCACCTGCACCTTCTGGCGCGCGATGGAGCTCGTGTCAAACGCCTTATAAGAATCAATCAGGGCGACCGGAACGATCGGGCATTTTGCTTTCGCCGCGGCCTTAAAGCTCCCGCCCTTGAATTCCTGCAGCCTGTTCCCGTTTTTGCTTCTCGTTCCCTCCGCAAAAATCAGGTAATTGCGCCCCTGCTTCACTTCCTCCGCCACCTGCAGGATAATCTTCATCCCCTGCCGCGGATCCTCACGGTCGATCGCCAGCGCGCCAAAACAAGCGATCACCTGTTTCACGAAAAAAATATTGCTCAGCTCTTTTTTGAACACCACCGAAAACGGTCGTTCCATCACTTTCAGAATTGCAAGCACATCGAACATTCCCTGATGGTTCGGATACATGATAAAGCCGTTTTTCTCCGGAAGCAGCTCCATCCCGTGCCCTTCGATCGTCACACGGCCTCCCGCGATCGCCCGGTTATCGATTTTTTTCAGATGGCCGAACTTCTGCTCCTCCGTGTACCGTTCCGGGTGCGCCGCCATGCGGCACAGCCAGAACATGCCGTACGGCACATACCAGAGGTTCATCAATACCATAAAGATAATACGTTTCATTTATTCGCTCCTTCTTATAAACTTTCATGCCGGGCATGCCCGGCAACGCCATGAATAAAAGCCCACGGTTACGCATGGAGACTGGGCTTTTATAGGGAGATTCAGTACAAACTTCCCGGAAAAGAAAAATTCTTCGCCAGACGCAGCAGCGTCAGACGCCTCCTGACATACGGACAGAGCCGCAGCGTCAGATCCTTTTTGTCCGCCGGCATTCCCAGCTCCTCCATGCGCGTCACGCAGCCGGCGTCCGCGAGCAGACCGCGCATTTTCTCACTTTCCGGAAGCGCCGCGATCTCCCGCGCGATCAGCGGCAGTTTCGATTCGAGATCCGAAAGATCGAGAGTCTCCATCAGATTCGGATCATTCTCCTTTTTCGCATCCTGATATTTTCCTTTCGCGCCAAAGGTATCCTGCAGCAGTTCCGTCTCGTAAGCGCGTCCGTCCACAACCCTGCACTCTCCGCTCTCAATCGCTTTTCTGATTTTCTCATAATACTCCAGGCAGAGAATCAGACCGACAGACACCTTCTCACCATGCAGCGCGTCTATGTAATCGTTGATGATCTCCATTTCCCAGAGATGCGAGACATGATGTTCCGCGCCGGAGGCCGGGCGCGAATTTCCGATCATCTGCATCGCAAGTCCCGACAAAATCAGCGCGTACATCAGTTTTTCCATACATTCCGGATCCTCGTCCCTGATCCGGTCAAGCACACTCTCTACCTCGCGGACCGCTTCGGACTCCAGACGGCTGACCGTCTCACAGTAATATTCTCCCGTCACGATGTGGCTTATTTTCCAGTCCAGCAGGGAGGTATATTTCCCCATCAGATCCGAGATGCCGGAGGCCGTCAGCCGAAACGGCGCTTTCGCAAAAATGTCCGTGTCCGCGAGCACATACATCGGAGCGGCCGCCGGAAGCGTCTTTTTCATTCCATGCCAAGTCATGGCGGCGACCGTCGATACGAAACCGTCCACACTCGCGGCTGTCGGCACCGAGATAAAATTTATTCCTCTCGCATAAGCCGTATAGCGTGTCAGATCATGGATCGTTCCGGCCCCGACCGCAATCAGGATATCCGCCGTTTCGGCCAGATTTTCCTGTATTTTCGCCACATAATTGTCATTCGCGTGGATGTCGCTGCCGGTCACCTCGAGTATCTCCAGAGAATCAAAATAATCCCGCATGCTCCCGGCCGCGGCTTTCTTTGTGTTCGCGTCGCAGATGATGACCGGATGCGCATAACCCTTCAGCAGATCCCCCAGCCGTTTTACCGCGCCCGGTTCAATCCAGATATCCTTTACCGTAATCGTATGCTCATGGCCGCATGCGCACGGCCCCGCAAAACGCTGCAAATCTATATTCATCCTAATCTCCGTTCCGCCGCCTCCCCGGACGGCAAAGTATTTTCCGCAGTCTGGCACGGCTCCAGTACGGAGGAAAGCTCTCCGAATTCCTTTATCACGGCGTCCGCGCCCTCCGCATTTCCAAATCCGTAAGAGGCAAACACAAACGGCACGCCCGCGTCCTTCGAAGCCTCAAAATCCCCCTGCGTATCCCCGACATAGACCGGATGCCGGAAATGATTCCTCCCGATCAGAAGCCGTATGTTGTCTCCCTTGTTCCTCCCGGTATTGCCGTAACATTCGAAATCCCGGATATACGGCGCAAGTCCCGTCTTCTTCAGAAACAGTTCGATGTAGCCTGCCTGGCAGTTGCTCACAATACAGACAAAGAACTTTCGGGACAGTTCCTGTATGGTCCGGGCCACCCCCGGATAGCAGATATCTTCTTCGTTGTTTTCCAGCCACTGATGTTCGTATTCGCAGCAGATATCCATGATATGGTACCGCGTCTTTTCATCCATCTGCGGCAGCATCTGGTCGGCGATCACTTTCATGGTCTTTCCAAACAGCTGTTTCAGCCTGTCGGCCGTCATGGTCATATCCGTGCAGCCCGCCGCATGCAGCGCGCTCGTCCACGCTTTTGCCACGACCGGCGTGGAATCCCACAAAGTGCCGTCCACATCCAGAATGATACTGTCTGTCTTCATAAATTTTTCTCCCTTACTATCATTTGTCAAGGACATAAGAGCCACGGTATATTATAGGGGTATTCCGTATAATTTTCAAGTATGGCCTGCGCGCCGCTTGCGCGCTTTTTTTCCCTGTGTTATACTTTTCAGACCATAAAAATATTTGTGAAAGACAGGAGAATCATCAAATGAGCCAAAAGATACTGTATCTTGAATGTAATTCCGGAATCAGCGGAGACATGACAGTTGGCGCTCTGCTCGATCTGGGAGCCGACCGGAAGGTTCTCGAAGAAGGACTTGCCAGTCTCCCTCTCTCCGGATATACCGTCAAAATTACCGACGTGTTTAAATCCGGGCTCCGCGCCTGTGATTTTAACGTGATCCTCGAGCAGGACAACTTCGACCATGATATGGAATATCTGCACGGCACCGGGCACAGCTCTTTGTCCGCCGAAAGTCTGCAGGATTCCCGCGAAACAGCGGAAGCGGATCAGGATCATCCGCATGTTTTCGCGCATGAGCACCACCAGGAAACTTCCGGCTGCGCGCACCGGCAGGAAACTCCTTCCCACAGGCACGGCCACGGGGAAGACCCCCACGCGCACCTTCCTGAGGCCGCCCCTCACACGCACCTTCCTGAGGCCGCCCCTCACGCGCATCTTCATGAAACCACTCCTCACACGCATCACCAGGGAGCCCGCGGCCTGCGCGATATCCTGCGGATTCTGGAGCAGGGGAAACTGACCAGAGGCGCTCTGGTCCTTGCCGTCCGTATTTTCACGATCCTTGCGGAAGCGGAAGCCCGCGTACATGGCAAATCCATCGAGGAGATCCATTTCCACGAAGTCGGCGCCGTCGATTCAATCGTGGATATCGCGGCAGCCGCAATCTGCATCGACAATCTGAAACCGGATCTGACGATCGTATCCGCCCTGACGGACGGCACCGGCATGATCCGCTGCCAGCATGGCCTGATTCCGGTTCCTGTCCCTGCCGTATCAGCCATTGTCTCCACGCACGGTCTTCCCCTTCGTATACGCCCCATCGAGGGAGAACTTGTGACGCCGACCGGCGCCGCCATCGCGGCCGCCCTGCATACCGGCGCCGCGCTTCCGCAGCAATTTCACATCGTGCGCACCGGGCTCGGAGCCGGAAAGCGCGACTACGCGACCGCCGGAGTCCTGAGGGCAATGCTGCTGGAGCCGGCCGGCGCTCCCGCTTTTGATCCGCTGACACAGACAGCCCGCACGCAACCCGCCGCGCCGTCAGAATCAGAAAATCCAGAGCCTTCCATCCTCAAGCTGGAGACAAATATTGACGACTGCACCGGGGAGGCGCTTGCCTTTACGCTGGAGCGCCTGATGGAGGCCGGAGCGCTCGATGTCTACTACACGCCGATCTATATGAAAAAAAACCGTCCCGCCTGGATGCTGACAGTTCTCTGCTCCCCGGAAAAGCGCCGGGAGATGGAAGAGATCATTTTCCGGAACACAACAACCATCGGCATCCGCGCGCTTGCGATGGACCGCACCCGCCTGGAACGCAGCATTATTTCGGTGACAACCCCCTGGGGAAATGCTGACGTAAAATGCTGCCGCTTCGGAGAGGAAACCCGGTATTATCCGGAAAACGACAGCGTCAGCCGTCTCGCGAAGCAGGAAAACAAAGGATTCGGAGAAATGTACCGGATGATACAGGACTGCGCCGCAAGGCTGGACAGCTGAAGCCGCGGACAGACCCTAAAATCATCTTATCCGAATCCTCATACGGAAATCAGAGCGTCCAGAACGCATTTCCATTCTCCCGTCAGCCTCTCCAGCGAATACGCCGCATTCGCCGGACTGGTTGAAGGGAGGCCGGCGATCTCAACCCCATATCTGTCCCTCTGGTACTTCTCGAACAGCCGCTTCGCTGTTCCCCCATTGGCATAGATATGCCGGATCGGGCAGTTGTCCAGAATCATCCCCAGATCGGTCACCTTTACATTCCGAATACTGCTGTCGCTGGAACCTATGATCTCACAGGAATCGATCACGTCCCACAAGGCAATGTGATTTCTGTGCAGAAATTCCTTTTTTTCCTCCACCGTCCGCGGAAGATCTTCTTTCAGCAGTCCCGCCAGCACCTTCCAGAATCGGTTCTGCGGATGCCCGTAGTAAAACTGCTGCTCCCGCGATTTGACGGAAGGAAAGCTTCCCAGAATCAGAATCCGGCTCTCTTTATCAAAGACCGGCGGAAACTCATGGGACAGCTGCTGATATACGCCCTTCTTCCCGGTATTTCGGGAGCGGCCTTTTTCCTCTTTTTCGGATTTCAAAATCGTTTTTTTAATCGTCTCGTCTGTCCGCGTCATTTTTACCCCCATTTTTTCTGCAATCCGCTGTCTTCGCCAGACCCGCAGAAAGCCCCTGATTCATAACGCTTCCTGTCCCCGCATACACTGTAAAAACAGGCTTCCGGGGGAATTCTCCTTGAAAGATTACATAGAAGAACGGGTATTAAACATAGCGGATTATATTATTAACAACAGCTCGACCGTACGTGACGCCGCCAAAAAATTCGGGATCAGCAAGAGCACGGTACATAAAGATGTAACGGAACGTCTCGGACAGATCAATCCCTCTCTTGCCGCCGAAACGCGCAAAGTACTTGACATAAACAAAAAGGAACGGCATATCCGCGGAGGGCTTGCGACGCGGGAAAAATATCTGCACCAGCATTCCCTGCAGCAGATCGACTGACCGCGCTGAAATCAGGCGGGGGCGGTTTTCCCTTTTGACCGCCCGCGCGGCCAAGTGCTGCGCCGGCAGCTGGTTTCCATGTGCGGGCCTGAAATCGGACAGAAGGCGGTTTTTCTTCTGACCGCCCGCGCGGCCCAGGTGCTGCGTCAGCAGCTGATTTCCATGCCTGGGCCTGAAATCGGGCAGAGGGCGGTTTTCCCTTCTGACCGCCCGCGCGGCCCGCATGCTGCGCCGGCAGCTGGTTTCCATGCCTGGGCCAGCAGCTGGTTTCCATGCCTGGGCCTGCGCATCAAAAAGGGATGCCGCCCTCTCTTTGACGCGCATCCCGCTCTGCTGCACTGCCGAAACCGGTCATCGATCCGGCCATGGACCTCCGTCTTTAAATACCTGCATCATCTCCCGCGTCAGACTGATTCCATCGTTCTCCGGAATCTCATCCCTGGTGCACCATCTCGCAAGAGAAAGCTCATGCTCGTCAAGATGAATCGTCTCATCTCCGTCAAGCTCCGCAAAAAATCCAAACAAAAGAGTATCGGTAAAAGACCACGGCTGACTCTTGTAATATTTAAGATTTTTTACTCTGAGGCCGGTCTCCTCCATCACTTCCCGCTGTACCGTCTCTTCAATCGTCTCCCCGATCTCAGCGAAACCGGCGATAAGCGCGTATTTCTTAAAATCACGGCCCGCGTATTTCGTCAGAAGCAGACGGTCGCCGTGCGTCACCGCGACGATGACAGCCGGACAGATCTTCGGATATTCCGTCTGCCCGCACGCAGGACACTTCATCATCCGCTCTCTCTCATCAGGAACCATTGCCTTCCCGCACGCGGGGCAAAAACGCCGCGCGCTGTACCAGCCCCACAGCTGATAACCTGTCACCCCGGCAAAAGCGGCCTCCTTAGGGCCGTTCCTTCTCAAACCGGAAACAGGCATCCATTCCGTCCCGGGAAACTGCTCCGCCGAAAGTTCCGGAACCAGAAAATATGCTCTCCCGTCAATGGAAAACAGATACGTATAAACACCGGCCGCCTCCGGCGCCGTCTCCACGGTCTCACCGTATGTCAGGAACGAAATCCCCTCGTCCTGTATTCTCACAAGAAGCTCATTTTTCCGGTAACAAAGTACGCAGCTGTCCCTCTTGGGAACAGCCTGCCTGTATTCGTTATGATATCTTCCCGCACCAATATCCTGAATCATAAAAGTTCTCCTTTTTACTGCCAGACAAAACCTGACGCGATCTGCTTCCCGGCTTCCTCCGGCGTTGATTTCTGTGCCGCACGGGCCTCATCCGCCTCACTGCGGTACTCTTTCACCGTCACGCAGAAACATTTCAGTTCCCCCACTACATAGTAAAAGATCTCCCGGTAATCAAGCGACGCGTCGTCCGCTGTCAGAATATAAAGATAATCTTTGCTGTCCGTATAAGCCGCATTCGTGCTGATCTGCGCGCTTACCCGGCTGTACAGGATATCATTCGTGAGCATGTCCCGCAGCTGTTCATATTCCGTCGTCGTATAATTGGTCGCCATATAGCTGCATGTGATCGACGAAGAATCTTCTTCCTCCAGTTTTTCCGAATATCTGTAGATCTTCTCCGTCTCCGATTCTCTGGACGTATCCTCACTCCAGCCTTCCGGAACCGTGTACAGTCCCTGTTCTTCCGAAGACTGGGACGCCGTCTGTTCCTCAGCCTGCAAAACAGGTACATAACCTCCGAAAATCTGCACACACAGCAGTAAAACAGCCGCGGCAATGATACCGCCGCGCTTTCTGCCTGTACGATCTGCCATAATCATCGTCCCCGTTTCTGTCACGTTTTTTTCAGTATAATCGCATTTGCGGAATTTGTCACGAAAGGTTTTCTTAATTCTGCGGTTTTATCAGGAGATTTCGGCCCCGCAGCCGCAGGGAAATGCCGGGCCGAAAAAAATGGAGCTGCAGCAGCCCCATTTTTCATTTCTTTTTTTATCGTTTTTTGTCCGTTCTTTTCGGATCAGACCCCTTCAACTGCCAGGCAAACTGGAAGCGCGTTCGCGATTTTACCTGGCAGAGAGGATCAGCAAAATTCATCGTTATTCCTGGCGGAATTTATCACGATTTATTATTTCAATAAATTTTAATAAAACTCATTGTGCAGCAGATGATGCTCCTTGCCTCCAAGGAACGTATCGTACAGCGACAGAAGCGGTTTGTTCGCATCCGGCTTCTTGATCTCTGACGCCGCGTCCGCCTCATAGATACCTTCTGTACGCTCTGCGGTCAGATAGATGCCGTTGTGTACCGGCTGGCCGCCGCCCATGAC